>NZ_VFWL01000007.1:0-273571 GCF_006442495.1 Mesorhizobium sp. B2-1-3 | reverse complement strand
GGAAGGCGACGACGCCCAGCAGCTGGACGGCTCGGGGATTTGAGGCACTGAAGCTGCTGATCTCCTGAGACGCCGGCAGGACAGAGGGGGGCGCCGTAGAGTAAAAACGTTGGTGGCCTCAAAACAAGAACGCCGCCGTCGCAGGGTTCGGCCCGACGCGGCCATCGGCTGAATCCATGCCGCGGATGGCCTTCAGGTCCTGCGCGTCCAGTTCGAAATCGAAGACGTCGAAATTGGCCGATATGCGGTCCTGGTGGACCGATTTCGGGATGACGATCAGCCCTTCCTGGAGATGCCAGCGGATCATCGTCTGCGCCGCGGACTTGCCGTGCTTTGCGGCGATGCCTGCTATGGTCGCGTCGCTGAGCAGCCTGCCGCTGCCGAGCGGGCTCCAGCTTTCGGTGTGGATGTTGTGCCGGGCATGGAACTCCCTGATCTCGCGCTGCTGGAAACGCGGATGCAGCTCGATCTGGTTGACGGCTGGCGTGACGCCGGTTTCGCCGATGATGCGCTCCAGGTGATCCCGGTTGAAATTCGACACGCCGACCGATTTGATCCGGCCGGCTTTCTGCAGCTCGACCAATGTCTGCCAGGCCTCGACATATTTGTCCTGGCTGGGCACCGGCCAGTGGATGAGGAACAGGTCGATCTGTTCGATACCGAGCTTGTCCATCGTATCCTCGAAGGCGCGCAATGCGGCATCGCGCTGGTGCGCGCCATTGCGCAGCTTCGAGGTGATGAACAGCTCGCCCCTCGGCACGCCCGCGCCCCGGATCGCCTCCCCGACGCCCTTCTCGTTCTGGTAGCCTTCGGCGGTGTCGATCAGCCTGTAGCCGGCCTTGATCCCCCAACCCACCACCTTGGCGGTGATAGCGGGATCGACTTGCCACACGCCAAGGCCGAGCCGGGGAATGGTCGAGCCGTCGTTCAACGAAATCTGTTCAGGCATGGTCTGGTCCTCTGCGAAGATGGTCCAGCCTATCTAGGCCCGGCATCGGGCAACGGCCAGCCGGCGGCGGACAAATTGCCGAATGTGTGATCGACACAGACGATGCTCTTGTCGCTTTCGTTGGCATTTGAGCTCACCGCAAAGATCAGCCCTCATTTCGGTCGGCGCACGGTCCTCACCACGCCGCCCGGGCCGCCGCCGCAGAAGAAGCGGTCGCCGCCGTCGGATTCGAGCCCCGACACGCCCTTGCCGGGCGGCATGTCGAGCCGTTCCAGCACCTCTCCGGTCTCGGGATCGACGCGCCGCAGGTCGCTCTGATCGCCTTCCCAGGTGCCGTGCCACAACTCGCCATCGACCCAGGTCACGCCGGTGACGAAGCGGTTGGATTCGATGACGCGCAGGACCGCCCCGGTCTCGGGATCGATCTGGTGGATCTTGCGCTGGCGGTTCTGCCCCACCCACAACGTGCCCTCGGCCCAGGTGAGGCCGGAATCGCCGCCGCCGCCGGGCGCCGGAATGGTGGACAGCACCGCGCCGGTGCCGGGATCGATCTTCTGGATCCGGTCCTTGGCGAGTTGGTAGAGGTACTGGCCATCATAGGCCGTCCCGGCATGGGCGGCGACATCGATCGAGCGCACCGCCTGCCCGCTCTCCGGGTCGAAGGCGGTGAGCCCCTTGCCCGAGGCAAACCAGACGTTCTGCCCATCGAAGCTCACCCCATGCACGCTGTCCACGCCCGCAAAGGGGCCGTATTCACGCAGGATTTCGGCCGCCGCATGTTTCATGTCTTCATCCTCACCTTTTGATCGTGTGATCCATTCCTAGCCGCTCGGCAACGGCGCCGGGAGTAACAAGGTGGTCGTGAAACCCGCCACCGGCGGCGTCATCCAGCGGCGCGCCCGGCCGCGGCCGAACCATTGCACCTTGCCGGTCTCGGCAAGCTGCTCCAGCGCGCGCTGCACGCTGCGCTGGCTGGATGCGAGCGCCAGCGCCAGTGCCGAGCTCGACCAGGCTTCGCCGTCGGCGAGGAAGGCGAGCACTGCCGCATGCCGCTCCTCGAGAGGCCGCGCCAGCACCACCACTTCGCCGCCCCGTTTCGGCGCCAGCGAAAAACCGCGCTTCGTCGCCTGGATGTCGGCCAGCCCGCGCAGCTCGGCGCGCAGCCGGCCGATCTCGACCCGCAGCCGGGCGCGATGCGATTCATCGGCGTGCCTGCCGCCGAAGGCCCTGGCGATGAGCGCCGCACGCGGCATGTCGCCGGGCCAGGCCTCGGCCAACGCGCGCGCCAGCGCAAACAGCACCGGGCGCGTCGCCAGCGAGGCCAGCGCGCCCTGCCCGCGCACGACATGACGAAGAGCGTCGACCACCAGCGCTTCCGATGCCTGCAAGGCCTCGACCTCCTCGAGCAGCAGCGGACGCTCCTGACCGTTCGCGATCAGCCGCGCCGCCGGCGTTGCCAGCGCCCGGAACGCGCTGTCGACCTCGGCCATCAACCCGGGAATGCCGGACCGCCATGCGGCGTGCCGTGCCCGCTCGAGTGCCGCGCGCGCGGTCTTCGTCCTGAGGCGCCGCATGGCGATGCCGGCGATGACCAGCTCGTGCGCGGCCCGCGAAGCCGGCGGAAACGGCGTCGCATCGAGCCCGGCCAGCACCTGCTCGGCCTCGTCGAGACGGCCGATCAGCAACAGGAATCGCACTTCCAGGTGCCGCGCATGCGCGGCGTTCAGCCGGTCGCCTTGCTTTTCCAGCGTCGCCCGCGCCGCATCGAGCGCCTTGGCCGGCCAGCCGAGGTCGCGCGAAACCAGCGCGATCTCGGCCTCGGCGATGACGCATCTGGCGCGCGCCACCGCTTCCCTTGGTCCGAAGGCGCGCCCCGCCCGCCGCAGCAGCGCCCTGGCCCGGTCGAGATCGCCGAGTTGCGCCATGGCGATGCCGCGCAGCGCCAGCCCCGGCGCGTCCTCGCGCAGCGCCACGCGGTCGAGCGCGCCGAGCGGGTCACCCGCCGCCAGCAACAGCCCCGCGGCCGTGATCAGCGAATCCATCAAGATCCCGCCATGGCGAATCCCGCCACACTTGTAACTCTCACCATCCCGCTGTCCGGCGCTATGTCAGTCGCGTCACATCAAACCGGAACAGCGAGGCAAAAGCCATGACCAAGCAAATGCACACACCGCCGATCGTTTCCCAGCAAGCATGGGAGGCGGCGCGCCAGCAGTTGCTCGTAAAGGAGAAGGCGACGCTCCGCGCCAAGGATGCGTTGGCCGCCGAGCGCCGCCGCATGCCCTGGATGGCCGTCAAGAAGGATTACACGTTCGAAGGACCCAACGGAAAGGCGAGCCTGCTCGACCTGTTCGAGGGCCGCCGCCAGCTGATCGTCTACCGCGCCTTCTTCGAGCCGGGTGTGTATGGCTGGCCCGATCACGCCTGCCGCGGCTGCTCGCTGGGCGCCGACCAGGTCTCCAACCTCGCCCATCTCAACGCCCGCGACACCACGCTGGCCTATGCCTCGCGCGCGCCGCAGGCCGACATTGCGCGGCTGAAGAAGCGGATGGGCTGGGCAATGCCCTGGTACACCATCACCGACAGCTTCGACAAAGACTTCGGCGTCGACGAATGGCACGGCCACAACGTCTTCATCCGCGACGGGGACCGCATCTTCCGCACCTACCTGATCAACAACCGCGGCGACGAGGCGATGGGCACCGTCTGGAGCTACCTCGATGCCACGCCGCTCGGCCGCCAGGAGATCTGGGAGGACTCGCCCGAAGGCTATCCGCAGACCCCGACCTACAAATGGTGGAACTGGAGCGACAATTACGACGCCGACACCGCGCCGGACAGGAAATGGGACGAAGTGTCTGCCGCCGGCGAGGCGGCGTTCCGCAACAAGGACGCCCAGTAGAGCCTGGCTAGAGCGCCGGCTCCACGCAAGCGCGGCCGGACGCTCTTCACAAGGCGGCAGCTTTCCCAGAACTGCTGCTGCTTTCCGGGCTTGCGCCAATGCGCAACCGAGGAGAAAGACATGAGCGACATCCATACAGACGCCCGCCGCTGTCCCGATCAGGACGCGACCCCCCTCGGCATCGCCGACTGGCTGGGCCTCGCCGCAGCGCCGATCTTCGCCCTGATGGCGCTGCTGGCCGGCATCTTCGGCGGCGATGCGGCGATGCTGTGCATGGGCACTTCTTCGCCGCTCACCGGCATGCCGGCCATGTACCTGCTGATGAGCGCCTTCCATCTGGCGCCTTGGCTGCGCGTGATTTCCAACAGGCAGGCGGGCCGGGAGAAAGCAAAGCGCTTGGAGAAAACTCTGCAAAAACAGAGCATTGCGCAACCAGTTTGAATCGCCGATGCAACCCATCAAGGAGAAGAACCATGACACGGACGAGTGAGACGCACGGTCCCGACACACGGGAGCCGATCGAGGCGGAGCCGACACGGCGCGGCGACGAGCCCTCGCAACCCGCCAAGGGCTGCCCCTGGTGCACGCCCGAAAAGACCTGACGCTTCGACGGCGGAGCGGCGCGCCGCCCAGGCGCAATGAAGCCGGCCGTTCGCCCTGCTCATCACCGCCAGCGCGCTGGCTTTTACGTCGCGATGTCGTTGACGGGCAGCAATGGCGCGGGAAGGTCGACCTCGCCGAGCCCGGTCCGCATCTCGATCTCGATGTCGCGGCAGATCTGCGAAATCGGCACATCGTTGGCGTTGCCCTCGAAAGGGTTGGCGCTGCTCTCGCCGACCTGGTCGAGCGACATGTATGCCCAGCCCAGCAGCGTGCTGAACGGGATCGTCAGCCAGATCGCGATCGAGCCCAGCGCGCCGCCGAATTTGCCCATCTCGGCGAAGACCGGAACGACGCCGAACGGCAACAGCGTGCAGAAGATCATGACGAACATGGAACTGACGATGGCGTATTGGCGGGGATAGGGATTGTTCTTGATGCGGTCGCAGCGCGCCTGCTGGTCGTGGAAGTCGCGGATGAGTTTTGTCAGTTCGCCATAGATCTGCGGAGGAATCTTGGCATCCTTGAACAAGCCGTTGACCTGCACCGATTGCATTTCGAGCAAGGCGATCGCCGGGCGGGGCGATTTCAGGACGCCCTCGGTCTGCTCGGCCAGCAACGGCCGCAATTCGTCGGCAATCGAGCCCGTATCCTCCTGGACATGGTAACGCCGCCGGTATTCGATATTGGCGGCCCGCGCCATGGATTCCCATGGCATCGGCCGCCGCAGCGCGAAACGCAGCGCCGTCATCCAGGCGATGTGGCGATAGATGAGTTGCTTCGCTGTCGGGGCGTCGGTGAAGTCCCTGCAGAAATTGGACCACAACCGGCTGCTGGCCGTGATTTGCGCAAACGCCTGCAGCGCTTCACCGCTGCGGGTAAACACCTGCGAATTCTTGAAGCCGGCCACCAGTGACACCGTGGTGCCGAGCACCAGCACGACAGACCACGGCACCGAGAACCCGGCAAGTCCGGGAAAACGGTAGGCGGCCACCGCCAGTCCGCTCACCACCACCATGTAGATGACGCTGCGCCGCGACCAGAGCGCGAAATCCATCACCTTGTAGGAACGGCCCACATACATAAGATGCCCCCAAATCGCGGACGTGCCCGCTAGCCGCAGGCCAGTCTCCAGTCGCCCTCACCTAGCCTTGGCGGCGCCGAACCGCAATCCGTCCATCAGCAGCCGGACCAGCCGGCGCGAGCGATCGCGCCAATCCGGGGTGTCGGGCGCCGAATAGATGCCGCCCAGCGCGTGCAGCACGTCGGACGCGTCGACATCGCCACGGATGGTGCCGTCGGCCACCGCCGCCTCGACCAATTGCCGCAACGCCGCCGAGACCCGACCCGACGTGTCGGAATAGAGATTGGCATTCGCCGTCAACAGGATGCGCAGGCTGGTCGCAAGCCCTCGCTTGGTGGCGATATAGTCGACGAAGCGCCGCATCCATTCTTCCAGCGCGACGTCGGACGGATGCTTTGTCGCCAGTTCGTCGGCGGCCGCGCACAGCCCTTCCACCTCGCGCCGGTAGACCACCTCGACCAGGTGCTCGCGCGTCGGGAAATGGCGGTAGAGCGTGCCGATGCCGACGCCCGCGCGGCGCGCGATCTCCTCCAGCGAGGCATCGATCCCGCGCTCGGCGAAGACCGAGGCCGCCACCTCGACCAGCCGGTCGCGGTTGCGCTGCGCGTCGGCGCGCAACGGCTTGGCCTCTGCGGTCTTCTGGTCGGGGATGGCGGACGGCTCTGCGGCCAATTTTTTCTCCACTGTCGAAATATGGGGCTTGAACCCCATCGGGTCAGCCCCCACGTAATAAACGGAGGCGCCTCCGCTTTAGTGGAGCACCTTTATCATATAATCAGGGGAACCGGTATGTCACGTGCTGAAAGCTTGCAAGCCAAAGCCGATTTCCGCTGGAGAGTGACCGTGACCGCAAAGCTGCCAATCTCACCTCTTGCGAGGGAGATCGCTGTCTCGGCCGCTCCGCCTCCTCGATTGGCCTTGCCCTTCCCCGCCCCGACACCACTTCATTTCCCTCAGCGTCAAGCAACTGGAGCCAGACGCCCATGACGAACACCACAATCCCCGTCCATCTCGATATCAACGGCCAGCCGCATACGCTGGACCTCGAACCGCGCGTCACGCTGCTCGACGCCTTGCGCGACCGCCTCGGCCTGACAGGCACCAAGAAGGGCTGCGACCACGGTCAGTGTGGCGCCTGCACGGTGCATGTCGACGGCGAGCGCGTGCTGGCTTGCCTGACGCTGGCGGCACAGGCCGAAGGCCGCACCGTCACCACCATAGAGGGGCTTGCACGGGAGGGCGCACTGCATCCCGTGCAGGCTGCCTTCCTCGATCAGGATGCCTTCCAGTGCGGCTATTGCACATCGGGCCAGATCATGTCGGCGGTCGCCTGCATCCGCGAGGGCCATGCCGGCTCCGATGACGAGATCCGCGAATACATGGCCGGCAATCTCTGCCGCTGCGGCGCCTATCCGCACATCATCGCCGCCGTGCGCCAGGCAGCGTTGGAGGCCGCGTCATGAGGGATTTTTCCTATCTTCGCGCCGCCTCGGTCGACGCCGCACGCCAAGCGGCCGCCCTGCCCGGCGCCATGCTGCTGGCCGGCGGCACGACGCTGATCGACCTCGCCAAATGCGGCGTCGCCGAGCCCGATAGCCTGGTCGACATCAGCCATCTCAAGGGGCTCGATACCATCGATATCGACGAGCGCGGCGCCGTCATCGGCGCGCTCGCCAGCATGAGCCATGTCGCCGACCATGCCGGCATCAAGGGCGGCTTTCCCGCTGTCTCGGAGGCGCTGTGGCAGGCGGCTTCGGCGCAACTCCGCAACATGGCGACCGTCGGCGGCAATCTGATGCAGCGCACACGCTGCCCCTATTTCCGCGATCCCTCGAATTTTGCCGCCTGCAACAAGCGCGAGCCCGGCAGCGGCTGTTCGGCGATCGGCGGCGTCACCAGGGGCCATGCGGTGCTCGGCACCAGCGAGGCCTGCATCGCCATGTATCCCGGCGACCTCGCCACCGCGCTGGTCGCCTTCGATGCGGTGGTCCATCTCGGCGAACGCCGCGTCTTGGTCGACGACTTTTTCCTGCTGCCCGGCACCACGCCTCAGAAGGAACACGCGATTGAACCGGGCGAGATGATCACCGCCATCGAAATCCCGGGATCCGCCGCCGCCCGCCGCTCGAGCTACGTGAAGGTCCGCGACCGGCAGTCTTACGAGTTCGCCGCCGCCAGTGCCGCCGTCGGCCTCGAACTCGAGGCCGACGGGCGCACCGTCCGCGATCTGCGCGTCGCGCTCGGCGGCGTTGCCACCAAGCCCTGGCGGGCGCGCGCCGTGGAAGAGGCGCTTAAAGGCAAGGTGCTGGAGCCTGAGGTTGTCCGCGCGGCCAGCCTGCTCGCCGTCGAGGGCGCCGTCGACCATGGCGCCAACCACTACAAGATCGAGCTCGTGCCGCGCGTGGTGGCCAGAGCGATCCTCAAACTGGGAGAAGCGGCATGACCGTTCACATCGCAAGACATGGCGACGCCTCCGACGGCGTGCTGGCACAAGCCGTCGGAGGCCGGCTGTCGCGCGTCGACGGCCCGGCCAAGATCACCGGCGCGGCCAAATACGCCGTCGAACAGCAGCTCGAAGACCTGGCCTATGCCGTGCTGGTCGACAGCACGATCGCGTCCGGCAAGGTGCGCGCCATCGATACGGCGCAGGCTGAGGCGGCGCCTGGCGTGCTGCAAGTGCTGACGCCGGACACCATCATGGCCCTGAAAACCGCGTCGGACTGGTTCGGCACGCCCCCGCCCGACAAGCCTTATTGCCCGCTGGCGCGCGACATCAGCTTTTCGGGCCAGCATGTCGCCGCCGTGGTCGCCGAAACCTTCGAACAGGCGGTTGCGGCAGCGGCCCTCGTCAAGGTCGACTATGACGAGACGCCGGCCATCGTCGACCTCAACGATGCCAAAGCCGGCGACGGCATTCCAATCGAGGCCATGACCAAGGAATGGGGCGACGCGCAGGCTGCCTTTGCGTCCGCCCCGGTCCGGATCTGCGCCGCCTACAACACGCCGCGCGAATACCAGGCGCCGATGGAGCCGCACGGCCTGATCGCCCGCTGGGAGGGCGACCGGCTCACCGTGTGGGAGCCGAGCCAATGGCTCGACGGCATGGCGCGCACCTATGCCGAGTGGTTCGATGTGCCGTTCGAGAATGTGCGGCTGGTCTCGCCCTATATTGGCGGCGGCTTCGGCTCCAAGGCGCTGGCGCTCGGCCACGGCGCGGTTGCCGCGAGAGCAGCCAAAATGCTCGGCCGGCCGGTGCGCCTGGTGATGACGCGCCCGCAGACCTTCACCGGCTATGGCGGCCGCGCCGCGACGCGCCAGACGGTGGCGCTCGGCGCGGATGCGGAAGGAAAAATCCAGTCGATCGTGCATCGCGGCGTCAATGAAACGTCGATCGATGGCATGTGGGTGGAGCCGTTGGCCTCGGTTACCTCGATCATGTACGCGACGCCGAACTTTTCGTCCCGGCAGAACGTCGTGCGGGTGAATTCCGTGGTGCCGGGCGCCATGCGCGCGCCGGGCGAGAACCCCTCGGCCTTCGGCATCGAAAGCGCCATCGACGAGCTCGCCTATGAGGTTGGCATCGACCCGCTGGAGATCCGGCTGCGGAACTATGCCGAGCAGGACCCGGAAGTGAAAAAAGCCTGGTCCACCAGGCAGTTGCGCGAGGCTTTTGCCACGGGCGCCGAGCGCTTCGGCTGGGCCAGGCGCTCACCGGAGCCGCGTTCGATGCGCGACGGCAACCAGCTGATCGGCTGGGGCGTAGCCGCCGGTACCTATCCGGTGCGGCGCGCCTATGGCGAGGCGATCGTGCGCATCCTGGCCGACGGCTCGGTGGAGGTCGAAAGCTCTTCGATCGACATGGGCCAGGGCACCTACACCATCCTGGCGCAGACGGCGGCCGAGACGGTGGGCGTGCCGGCCGACGACGTCGTGGTGAAGCTGGGCGATTCTCGCTTCCCCCGCGCCGGCGTCGCCGGCGGCTCGCGCCTGGCCGGCGTCATGACGGGCGCCGTCTACAAGGCCGCGACCTCGGCGCTCGACCAGTTGGTCGGGTTGGCGATCAGCGACCCGCGCTCGCCCTTCCATGCGCTGCAGGCCAACACGCTGGTCGTCGCCAATGGCCGCATCACCGCACCGCGTGGCGACGGCCCCGATGTGTCGATCGCCGAGCTCCTCAAAAGCGTCGGCCGCGATCGCATCGAGGCGACAGGCGATACCATGCCGGCCAATTCGAGTGCCGAGGACCGCTACAGGAACTACACCACCATCGCCATGGCGCTGCCGCACACCGAAGGCGACTATTCCCGCCATTCCTGGTGCGCGCATTTCATCGAGGTCCGGGTCGACGAGGATTTCGGCACGGTGCGCGTCTCGCGCGTCGTGTCGGCGCTGGATTCGGGACGGCTCTACAATCCGAAGCTGGCGGAAAGCCAGTGGAAGGGCGGCATCATCATGGGCATCGGCCAAGCGTTGCTGGAAGAAGGCATCATCGACCGCCGCCACGGCCGCATCGTCAACAACAACCTCGCCGACTATCTGGTGCCGACCAATGCCGACATTCCCGACATCGAGGTGATTTCGGTCGGCATCCCCGACCCGCACTCCTCGGTGCTCGGCGGCAAGGGCGTCGGCGAACTGCCCATCGTCGGCGTGGCGCCGGCGATCGCCAACGCGGTGTTCCACGCGACGGGGAAAAGGGTGCGCGACTTGCCGATCACGCTGGAGAAGCTGATCTGAGCGGTGGAAGCGAGTAATCTCCCCCCTTGAGGGGGAGATGGCCGGCAGGCCAGAGGGGGGCGGCCAGGCGCGATCCCGGCGAGCGAGCGCTTCGCGCCGGAGCCGCTCTGGAGGCGGTGAGCCGATCTCGCGCTGCGGACTACGCCTTCAGCCTGAATGCGCTGCCAGGGGCGTGCCTATGTCCGAGACGAGCTTGACAAGATCGGCTTGGCGTCTCGTCCCGGTTTTGGCGAAGATACGATTGAGGTGTGTCTTCAAGGTGTTTTCGCCGATGCCGAGCGCCAAAGCGCTCTTCGACGCCGACAATCCGCTGCCGATCCGCAGCAGGACCCGCGCCTCCGCGGGCGTAAGGTCGAACAGCGTGGTCAGGACGGCCTCCGGGAGAGGAGAAGCCGACGTCGTGGTCGATATGAAGACAGCCGCGCATGCCGGCCGGAAAGCCGCGCGCGCGGTTCCTTCGGTCAGCGGCAGCACATAGGCGACAGCGGCCGGCCGGCCTGGGGCCGAGACCGGCAGTCCTATGCCCCGGGCGCCAAGCGAAGCATCTGCGTTCGCGGCGCTGGCGATCGCTTCCAGCAGGGCGCGGGCGACCGCCGGATTCTGCGCCTGGAGCAGGCCGTTCCTGGAAAGAATCGGACCTTGCGCCGACAACATCCGTTCGGCAGCGCCATTGGCATGGAGGATGGCCCCGTTGGCGCCGGCAAGCACGACAGGCACTGCGAGATTGTCGAGCGCCTGGCGGTAAAGGCTGGCGGTAACGCGAGCCTGGTCGAGCAGGTCTCCGATCAGGGAAGCACGGCGCAGATGCGGCGAGAGCAACGCCAGGAAATGTTGGTCCTCGGCTGATATGATCCCCCTGTCGGCCCATGTGGTGCAACCCATGAGCCCGATCCGGTCCGATGTGTGGACGAATTTGGTGATGCAGGCTTCGCGCAATCCCTGCGGTTTGGCCCAATTCTGAAAAAATGCCGTCTGCCCGAGTTCGGCTTCGCTCATCAGCGACAGCGTCGCGACGGGCGTGTCGACGTCGCCGATGACCGCCGTCTTCAGACCGGGAATTGCATCAAAGTCATAGTCCTGGAGCACGCGCATTTGCACGGGATCCCAGGGCGATTGAGCGGCGAAGCGGCCATGATTGTCGGCGGTGCTGGCGAGCGCGATGGTTGTATAGGCCGCGTCCATGGCCGTCGTGATCCGGGTCATGACCCCGGCCCAGCCTTCCGGGTTCAAAACGCAATCGTAGATATCGCCGATAATGGAACCAAGGACTTCGCTGCTCAGCCTCTCCACCACGCCTCCAGACACACTGCGATCTCGCCTCGGAGAATTTTGTGGCGTCATACTTTTGGATGACGCCACTCCTGGCCGATCTCGATTAGGATTCAACTCGATTGCTTGACGCCAGCCGCCACTGTTGCCGGTTATTCTGCCGATTGAAAGTATGGCGATCGGTATTTTTTAAGCGCGGATACTTTATCGAGGTTTTCCATTGTCGCGAAAGACGGTGTTTTCATCGGCTCAGTTGCCGCCGCATCTTGGCGAACGCGAGCGATTTTCCCTGTGGCAGGACATCCACGTCGCGGAAATCTGGTCGGTGGAATACGGCATATCGGAAAACCTGCCCTTCGAGGCCTCGATCGAAGCCACGGCTGTCGGTTCACTGGTTCTCGGTCAGATGTCCGGAACGATCAAGCAGGCGACAAGGAAGGCGAGCAACATCGCCGAGGACGACAATGACGGCTATTTGCTGTTGATCAACAAGGCCGACACCCTCTTGTCGGGCGTGCAGGTCGGCCGCGAATATGCCGTCGGTCGGGGAGAAGCGGTCCTCGTCACGGCCTCGGAGGCGCTGAAAATGACCGGTGCCGACAGCAATATCTGGACCAATGTGGTGGTCCCACGCGCGGTCCTCATGCGCGCCTTCCCGCAGATCGACGACCGGCTGGGATTGAAGATCGGCGCCGACAACGAAGCCCTCGATCTTCTCAAGCGCTATTGCGAGCTTCTTGAAAGCGGCAGCCCGCTCGCCTCGGCCGATCTCATAACCCATGCGACGGACACGATCGTGGACCTGATCGGCCTGGTGACCGGGGCGAAAGGCCGGGCTGCCGAATTGGTCGGCCTTCGCGGCCTGCGCGCCGCCAGGCTGGAGGCGATCCTGGCAACGATTGCCGAGGATTTTGCCGATCCTGGCATCTCCGCCCAAGGTGTCGCGCAACAGCTCGGCCTGTCGGCGCGCTACGTCCATGATCTCCTTCAGGAAACCGGAGTGAGCTTCTCCGAGCGCGTTCTCGAACTGCGGTTGCAGAGCGCCCATAGGATGCTCTCTCAGAGACACAGCGACATGCGGGTCAGCGATATCGCGATGACGAGCGGGTTCAGCGATGTATCGTATTTCAATCGCTGCTTCCGTCGCCGTTTCGGCTATACGCCGACCAGCGCCAGATAGGTTGCGGCATTTTCTGTGGCCGGCCCTGGCGCGGCGTCCGATTCTCTCTTTGAGAGGCCGGTGGAGCGGCACCTGCGCGATCGTGGCGCAGAACTGCCACAGTGCGCGCAAAAGGCTCGGCTTTTCGCTCCAGTCCAATTCCAGTGCGGCCCTGCCCAAGACAAGCCCGAGTTCCAATGACATGTCAGCCTCAGGGTGAAATGACTATCATGTCAGGGGTTTGGATGCCGCAGAATGGTTTTGGTGGCCGCAGGGCTAACGCATGGAAATATCTGGCGCTGACGTCGACCGCGCTGGTCGGACTCGGCCAGCCGATCGCCGCGACGGCGGCCGATGCCTGGACCGGCACCACCTCCACGGATTGGTTTACCGCCGGAAACTGGAACGCTGGGTCAGTGCCGACGGCGGCCGATATTGTATATATCAGCAATTCGACACCGAATCCGACTGTTATCAACGCTGGCAACGCTTTTGCCGACGATATTTACCTTGGCTTTGTAGCTTCTTCGGACGGCAGCCTTGTCATTTCGAACGGCACGTTGACGACCGACCGAGCATTCTTATCCTGGGGGGATAACTCCACTTCTGATGTCACCGTAACAGGTGCGGGTTCCTCGTGGACCAGCAGCAGTTTGGTGGTTGGTAGTTTCGGGCTGGCTACGCTCGATATCCTCAATGGCGGTGTCGTGACGGATGCTGTGGGTATTGTTGCGGGCGGCAGCAACGTTCAAGGCGTCGTAAAGATCGATGGCGCCGGCTCAACGTGGCTTAACACTGATAGCCTCACGGTCGGCAGTTCCGGCGTTGGTGCGGTAACGGTTTCCAACGGCGGCAACGTCATCAGCGACAGCGCCTATATTGGCCAATATTCAGATTCGATCGGCTCGGCGACGATCGATGATGCCACCTGGACAAACAATGGAACGCTCTATGTCGGCCATGATGGCGACGGCGCGTTGATAATCACCAACGGCGGTGTGGTTAGCAATGCTGATGCCATGGTGGGCTACAGCACCGATTCAGCCGGTAAGGTGATGGTCGATGGCATCGGCTCAACCTGGCTCAACAGCGGGAACTTGTCCGTCGGCGTCGACGGGACAGGTACGTTGATGGTCTCGAACAGCGGAAAGGTCAGCAATACTTCAGGTTATATTGGCGCCTCCGCGGGTTCGACCGGCAAGGTGTTCGTCGACAACTCGACCTGGACAAACAGCGGATCGCTGAGTGTCGGCGATTTCGGCACCGGCACTCTGGCGATCAGCCATGGCGGCGACGTCAGCTCCAATGGGGGGACTATTGGCGCGAATGCCGGCTCGACCGGCAGCGTGTTCATCGAAAATGCCGGCTCGACCTGGACCAACAGTTCCGACCTGGCTGTCGGCGATTTCGGCACCGGCACGCTAGCGATCAGCAACGGCGGCGCTGTCAGCAATGACAAGGCCTATGTTGGCAAGTCGGCGGGCTCGACCGGCATCGTGATAGTCGTCGACTCAACCTGGACAAACAGCGGGTCGCTGATCGTCGGCGATTTCGGCAAGGGCGCTCTGCAGATCACGCAAGGCGGCGCGGTCAGCAACAGTTGGGCAACTGTTGGCGCGAAGGCGGGCTCGACCGGCATCGTATTCGTCGACGGTGCCGGCTCGACCTGGACAAACAGTTCGGACCTGATCGTTGGCGATCAGGGCACAGGTACGCTGACGGTTTCGAACAAGGGCACGGTCAGCAATCAGAACGGCATTTTGGCAAATGTTGCGGGCTCCACCGGCACGGCGACGGTCGAGGGTGCAGGCTCGACCTGGGCCAGCGTAGCCCTTTTCGTCGGTTTCGCCGGCACGGGCGAACTGAACATCCTCAACGGCGGCGCGGTCAACAGTGGCCTGGGCTTCGTTGGTTTCGGTTCGGGTTCCGCCGGCACAGTGACCGTCGACGGCGGGGGATCGACCTGGACAAACAGTTCCAACCTGTTCGTCGGCGATCAGGGTACCGGCACGCTGAATATCTCGAACGGCGGCAAGGTTAGCGATACCACAGGCTATGTGGGCGCATTCTCTGGCTCGACCGGCACGGTGACGGTCGACGGCGGGGGGTCGGCTTGGAACAACAGCTCGGACCTGTTCGTAGGCGGTTTCAGCACGGGTACTCTGACGATCTCGAACAGCGGCACGGTCAGCAATGGCTGGGGCTATATCGGCTACGTTGCCGGTTCGACCGGCATGGCGGCGGTTGACGGCGCGGGATCGAAGTGGACGAACAGCGGGGACCTCTATGTCGGAGGCTTTGGCACGGGCACGGTGACGGTTTCGAAAGGCGGCGTGGTCAGCAATGGCTTGGGCTTGGTTGGCTACGCCGCAGGTTCGGTCGGCACGGTAGCGGTCAGCGGCACAGGCTCGACATGGGCCAGCAGCGGAGATCTTGATGTCGGCGTTAGTGGAACAGGCACGCTGACGATTGCCAATGGCGGCGCGGTGTCGAGCGGCGGCGTGGTCAACATCGCCGCCATGGCGGGTTCCGTCGGCACGCTCAACATCGGTGCGGCGAGCGGATCGCCAGCGATCGCCGCGGGCACGCTCAATGCGGCTAGCGTCCAGTTCGGACCGGGCGCGGGCGCGATCAACTTCAACCACACCGATACGAACTATACCTTCGCGTCGGCGATCGGTGGCGCAGGCACGATCAACCAGATCGCCGGCGCGACGAACCTTACCGCCGATTCGAGCGGCTTCACCGGCGCCACCAATGTGAATGGCGGGCGGCTGGCCGTGAACGGTTCGCTGGCCAACTCGCTGGTGACGATCTTCGGCGGCACGCTGGGCGGCAACGGCACGGTGGGCGGTGTCATGGCGCGGTCGGGCGGCATCATCGCACCCGGTAATTCGATCGGTACGCTCCACGTCGCCGGCAATCTCGACCAGGCGGCGGCCTCGATCTACCAGGTCGAGCTGACCTCGACCGGCCAGTCCGATCTCATCCACGCGACGGGCACGGCGACGATCGCCGCCGGTGCGGTCCTCGACGTGATCAAGACCGACGCAGCACCTTACGTGGCGGGCACGCATTACACCGTGCTGCAGGCAGACATGGGCGTCACCGGCACCTACACGCTCAGCGGCCTAGGCCCGTTCACCGGCCTTTTCGCGAGTTACGACCCGACGCATGTCTATCTCGACGCGACGCAGGCAAAATCCTTCGCCGAGGTCGGCCTGACACCCAACCAGATCGCCACCGGCGGTGGTGCCGAAAGTCTTGGCAGCGGTAATCCGCTGTTCGATGCGATATTTGCTTTGCCGAGCGAAGCAGCCGCCCAGGACGCCTTCGACCAGCTTTCCGGGGAAATCCATGCCTCGGCCAAGGGCATGCTGCTTGAAGACAGCCGCTTCGTCCGCGACGTGGCCAGCAATCGCATTGCTGCTGCCTTTGGCGATGGCGGCGCTGCGGCGCTGCCGGTCATGGCCTATGGCGAGGGTGGACCGGAAATGGTGGCGGCCGATACCGACCGCTTCGCCGTCTGGGGCCAGGTGTTCGGTTCGTGGAGCAATACCGATAGCGACGGCAATGCCGCCGCCTTCGACCGCTCGACCGGCGGCCTGCTGGCCGGCGCCGATACTTTGGTCGGCGGCTGGCGTGTCGGCCTCATCGGCGGCTACGGCCATTCCTCCTTCGATGCCGACGACCGCAATTCATCAGGCAAGGGTGACAGCTATCATCTCGGTCTCTATGGCGGCACCAACTGGGGTGCCATCGCCTTCCGCAGCGGCGCGGCCTATAGCTGGAGCAGCATCTCGACCAGGCGCTCGGTTGCTTTCAACGGCTTTGCCGATCAACTGTCGGCCGACTACGATGCCGGCACCGCGCAGGTGTTCGGCGAACTCGCTTACAAGGCCGATGCCGGCAGCAGCTTCCATTTCGAGCCCTTCGCCAACCTCGCCTACGTCAGCGTGCACACCGACGGCTTCACCGAAACCGGTGGTGCCGCGGCGCTGACCAGCGCCAGCACAAACAACGACGCCACCTTCACCACGCTCGGCCTTCGCGGCGCGACCGACTTCGCGCTTGGCGGCATCGATGCCACCGCTCGCGGCATGCTCGGCTGGCGTCACGCCTTCGGCGATGTCACGCCGACCTCGGTCTTCGCCTTCGCCGGCGGCGATCAATTCACCATCGCCGGCGTGCCGATCGCCAGGGATGCCGCGGTGATCGAGGCCGGCCTCGATCTCAACATGTCGGCCAATGCGACGCTCGGCCTGTCCTATACCGGCCAGTTCGGCAGTGGCACGGTCGAGCAGGGCGCGAAGGTCGATCTGGGCGTGAAGTTCTGAACGACGGTGGCGAAACCGGGTTTGCAGCACGAACCTGCACGTTGATCCGCCCTACTCCGGCGACGGCACCGGCGGCTTCGACGTCAGCGCGGTGCCGGCGGCCGCGACGATGACGGCGGCGATGCCAGCCAGTTGCGGCGCGGTCAGGCTCTCATGCAGGAACAGGAAGCCGGCCAGCGCGCCCAATCCTGGCTCCAGGCAGGTCAGCGTGCCGTAGATGCGGGCCGGCATCCGGGTCAGCGCCACCATCTCCAGAAAGAACGGCAGCGCGCTCGAGAACAGGCCGACGAGCAAGGCACTGACCAGGATCGACGGCGCGAGCAGGCCAGCTCCCGCCTGCGCCACGCCGAAAGGAAGCACCAGCACGGCGGCGATCGCCATGCCGTAGGCGGTGGTGCGGGTGCCGAGCTCGGCGCCCGCCTTCTGCGCCAGCACGATGTAGAGCGCCCAGAAACCGCCAGCCGCCAGCGCCAGCATCACCCCAGTCGGATCGAGCGGCTGGAACGAACGGATGAAGGGCGACAACAGCACGATGCCGGCGACCGCCAACGCGATCCAGGCAAAGTCGCCGGCGCGCCGCGAGGTCAGCGTCGCCACCAGCAGCGGTCCCGAAAACTCCAGCGCCACCGCAACGCCGAGCGGAATTGTGGCGAGCGCGGCGTAGAACAGGAGGTTGAGCGCGCACAGCGTTACCCCATAAGCGACCAGCCACGGCACGGTGGCGCGCGAAGGCCGCATCTGCCAGGGCCGTAGCACGGCGATCAGCATCAGCGCGCCGACGACCAGCCTCAGCGTCGTCGTGCCCTGCGCGCCGATCACCGGAAACAGGCTCTTGGCGAAAGTGGCGCCGATCTGGATCGACACCATGGCCCCCAACAGCGCCATCACAGGCAAAGGCGCCGCTTTGCGACCGACAACCGGCGTCGATGTCACTTGATCCCGTCCTCCGTACGCCATCAGGCAAACGCTGCGTCATGGGAGATAGGGCGAACCGGCCCGCTCGTCGTGAGGCAGGGCCGGCATCTCGATGGGGCAAGAAAGGGCCGGACGAGCCGGCCGCCCTCAGACGCGGCCGTTGCGCGCGTTCGGCAGTCTCGTGATCGCTGTCAGGACCAGCAGCGCGGTGCCGCCCAGAAACGCCATGGCCCCCAGCGACCAGGCAATGCCGACATTGACGATGGCAAAGGCCAGCGCAAAGGGCGCGACGGCCGAAACGAGCAGCCGGGCCGATGTGACGCGCCCCTGCAGACGGCCATAGTCCGCACTGCCGAACAATGTCAGCGGCAGGGCGCCGATGACGATGCTGAAAAGCCCGTTGCCCATGCCGAAGACGACGGCGAAAACCATCGCGCCTGCAACGGAAGGCGCCGTGCAGTTCAGCACGACGACCCCGCTCGTCATCAGGCCGGCCGAGATGATGGCCAGCGTCAATGGCGGCAGGTTGATGCCGAAGATCATGTTGATGAAGCGGCTCAACACTTGTGACGGCCCGAACAGCGTTCCGACGACGGCAGCGGTCGCCCCGAGGCCAAGTCCGGAAAGCAGCGGCACCATATGCACCAGGACAGCGGCGCCAAGCAGGTTCTGCAGCGAGAAGGCGATGACCATCAACGCGAAGCCGAGCGGCCGCGCCGAGGCCGGAAGCGATCCCTGGACATGCCGTGGCGGCTCGGTCGCCGAGCGCCTGCTCTTGGCCAGCCCATGCGAGAGCCAGGCGTGCAGCGGCAGGCAGACGATCAGGTTCAGCCCCGCGAAGACGAGATAGACGGTTCGCCATGACATCTGCGCGTGCAGGGCCGAGGTGATCGGCCAGAACACGGTCGATGCGAAGCCGGCGATGAGGGTGAGATAGGTGATGCTACGTTGCGCCGCGCGCGGCCTTATCTGCACAAGCAGCGCGAAAGCGGCGCCGTACTGAACCAGGTTCGATGCCACTTCCAGCACGATCAGCGCCGCCACGAAGGCCCCGGCCGCCGGCGCGTAGGCACAGGCGGCGAGCGCAGCCGCGGCAAGGATCGAGCCGACGGTCATGATCTTGCCGGCGCCGAAGCGGTCGATCCAGTTTCCGAGCCAGGGCGCCGTCAGGCCGCCAACCAGCAGAGCCGCCGAGAGCGCGCCGAAAATCCATTCGGTCGGCCAGTCCAGATCCCTGGCCATATCGGCGGCGAGAATGCTGAAACTGTAGTACAGCGTGCCGTAGCCGATGATCTGGGTGACGCCGAGGGCGGCAATGGCGGTCAGCGGCGAGCGCTCCGGGACTTCGAGATCGGAAAGGCTTCGATCACTTGATGCCACGGTCATGGATCACTACCTCGCCGCCTTCCTTGGTGAAGCGGGCCACCGGATGGTCGAGCAGATCGAGCACGAGCTCGGACGGACGGCACAGCCGCGTCCCCTTGGGCGTCTCGACGATCGGCCGGTTGATCAGGATCGGATGCCTCAGCATGGCGTCGATCAGCTGTTCATCGGTCCATTTGGCGTCACCCAGGCCGAGTTCGGCATAGGGCGTACCCTTTTCGCGCAGCAAGGCGCGCGCGGGAATTCCCATGGCGGCGACCAGCTGGCGCAAGCGGTCCCGGCTGGGCGGATGTTTCAGATACTCGATGATGTCAGGCTTCTCGCCGCTCGCCTGGATCATGGCAAGCGTGTTGCGCGAGGTGCCGCAGTCGGGATTGTGGAAGATCGTAGCGGTCATGGCTTGGCCTCGACGGCAAGAGGTTGGATTTCGGATTGCTGATGCGGCGCGGTCGGGACGATCGCCCGGGCTGTCGGCGCGACGATCACTGAACCGGTCCCTTCACATCGGCGGCGCAGCAGTCTGGAGCCAACGCCGAAGCGCGGATCTCCAGCCGGCCGGAGCAGCAATCCTCCATCAGGAAACGGATGAGGCCGCTCAACGCGTCATATTCGGCGCTGTAGACCATGGAGCGCGAATCGCGCCGCACGCTGATCAGCCCTGCCCGCTCGAGCTCCTTCAGGTGGAAGCTCACATTCGAGGCCGAGACCTCGACTTTTTCGGCGATGGCGCCGGCGGCAATCCCGTCCGGACCGGCAATCACCAGATGCCGCAGGATGCGCAGGCGAGTTTCTTGCGAAAGAGCCGCAAAGGCGGAAAGGGCTTGACGTTCATCCATATTTCAACAATCCTAAAAATGTTGAAACAAGGATTACCGCACATGCTCGTTTCTGACAATCGGGAATTTGAACCCGCTGACGTCGTTGATCCCGACGACATCACCATCGCTGGCTTGCTGGAGTTTCTGGCGGGCTACGAGGACCGGCGGCTGGTGTTCTTCTACGACGGCCGGCCGGTGAGGCCTGGTTACCACGTCACCGAGGTGAAGGCCGGCCAGTTCGCTGCGCTGGACTGCGGTGCAAACCCGGAATCCTGGGCCGAGATCTTCGTGCAGCTCTGGGACGTCGAGGAGGACCGCACGCATATGCCGGCCGGGAAATTCTCGGCGATCATCCGCAAGGTGACGGAGCATGTCGGCCTCGACCATTCCGCCAAGCTTACTTTCGAAGTCAGCGACGGCGTGCGCCCGATGCAGCTCTACCGCGCCGCGCTTCCCCGGCTCGCCGGTGATGCGGTGCATGTCGAGCTTTCGCCGCGGCCGGCAAGCTGCAAGCCGCGTGACCGCTGGCTGGAGGAAGAGAGGAAAGCCAAGGCCTGTTGCGGACCTTCGGCCGGACCGCAACCTTGCTGCGGCTGACGTTTCGCAGCCAAGCAGATGGCTTGGCGCCGTCTTGACGGCCAAGACGGCCTTCCGCTCCCTCAGTTCAGCGATTTGCGCCGCGGCGGCGGCGTGTGATCGCGTTGAGGCAGCGGGCGCGGAACGCTGCCAAGCAGCGGACCTGAGGCCATGCCGGCGAAATGAGCTACGGCGTGGCGCGGAGATTCCTGCGGATGCGCCGCCTGCCCGTTCCACGGGCTTTCTCCGCCACCACGGCGGCGATGTCGACCACGTCGGCCTCGCGCGATCTGCCGTTGGTGGCCTTGTGAAGCCGCTCGTAAGGCAGCAATTCCTTGATCCGCGCATTGAGCGACGCGATTTCAGCTTTGAGGTCCTCGCATTCCTGCCTCTGGACATCCAGCTGTATCTGTTCCGATGCTTGTTGCAGCGCAAGCTGCGAAAGATTGGCGTTCGCTTTCGAAAGGCTCGTCTTGTCGTTTTCGTTCTCGTCGGTGAGCGAGGACAACTTTTGATCGGCGATTTTCTTTTCGGCCAGGGTGTCGTTCAAGTCGGTCTTGAGCCTGGCGATCTCGGCTGTGGCCTCGCTGTTCTCGTGCGAGGCCCGCTCCAGCCGTGATTGCAGGTCCTGGATCTCGGAACGCAATCCGCGCATTTCCGTCTGGCTGCGGGCGAGTTCAGCTTGCCTGTCGCCTTCCATCATGCTGGCCGCTTCGGTCATTTCCGACAGCTTCGCCTGCGCGGTCTCGAGTGATTTCTGGAGCCGCATCTCCTCCTTCTCGCTCTTGCCGAGCGCGATCAGCAGTTCGGCAAGCCGCGCTGCTTCGCTGGCATGGATCGTCGAGAGCTCGTCGAGCCTGTGGCGCGTCTGGGTTTCCCGCTTCAGCGCCTTGTCGAGCTCGATCGACAGGCTGACATGTTTTTCCCGCAGCATCTTGCTCTCGCGCAGGCGCCTGTTGGCCTCGACCGCCCTGGCCGTCAGCCGCTTGGCGATGTCGCCGAACTCCGCGTCGCGTTTTGCGCTCGCATTGGCCGTCTCGGCAAGTTCCAGCCTGGCCGCTGCGAGCGCTGCGCGAAGCGCCTCCCTGTCCTGGACCAGGCTTGTCTCGCGCTGTTGCAGCAATTCGCAGGCGCTTTCACGCTCGCGCAGCTTTCTTGCCGTGTCGTGCAGCTTTTCCGACAGCGTTCTTTGTTCCGCGACCAGGTCGCCATTTGCGAGCTCCAGCTCGTTGGCGCGAAGAATATCGGTGTGGAGGATGTTGAGGAATTCGCGCGTCAAATGGTGTGAGGTCGCGATCTCCGACAATTTGCCGTTGATCTCGTCCATATAGTTCCTGGCGTCGTGGAACATCCCTTCGAAGGCACTCAATGCCGCCATCCGGGTCTGGGTATGGGGCGTCAGTCGTGGCGCGGTTTCGGTGGCGTCGGCGTTGCCCGCGCCGTCCGGATTATCCGCACCATCCGCATCTGCCGCATTGGCCTCGGGTGCCGAGGCCTCGGCTCCTGGCGCGGAATCTGGGATATAGCCGCTGTCTGGCGGCGCGTCGTATTCGGTATCGAGGCTGGCATCCAGAGCGTCCGCCAGATCGGCCTGCAGCTCCTGGAGTGCATCATCTACGTCTTCGGCGCGCTTGATCAGACCCTTGAAATTCATAACGAATGCCCTTTACGCATACCCCATTCAGTATTTAATAATTGGCTAATATGTATGCTTACATCCACTGATTGCGCAGGGGAAGCCCCCCATTAGGGGGAGCGTAAAGTTGGACATTTGGGGTTGGGATGCGGCGGGCGACCAGTGCCGCGGCCGTCTTTTTGCAGGATTGACGCACCCGATTTCTGGGTGGAATCTGAATGCGGAAAATCCTGGCTCCTACCTTCCCCTCGTGGAAGGTAGGACTGAGGCGCTGGCGCGTAAGGATGCTCGTCCTGTAGCGCCGCGCCAACTCCGCCCGCTGCTTGCAGCGACCCTCCCCACAAGGGGAGGGTAAAAGTCAGCCCGCCATGGCCAGCGGCACGGCGCTTTTGTTGGGGATCTGGATGTCGATTTCCAGCGTCGACATGGTCTCGCCGCGGTCCATCGAGATTTGCAGATAGTCCTGGTCGATCTGCACGTGCTTGGCGATGACGGCCATGATCTCCTCGCGCAGCACGGAGACGAGATCGGGCTGGCCACGGCTGCGGCGTTCGTAGGCGAGCAGCACCTGCAGCCGCTCACGCGCCACGGGCGCGCTGGAGCGCCGCTTGAAGAGGTCGAGAATGTTCATGCCGCCCTCCTTCCGAGCAGCCTGTCGAGGAAGCCCTTGCGCTCGAAGGGAACCACGACCGGCAGGTCTTCGCCTTCCAGCCGCCGTGCCGCTTCGATATAGGCCTTGGCGGCGGCGTTCAGCGGATCGCTCAGCGTCACCGGCGAACCGAGATTGGAGGCCCTGAGCACATCCTGGCTCTCCGGTATGATGCCGAGCAGCGGCACCGACAGGATTTCCAGCACGTCGTCGATGGACAGCATCTCCCCGCGAGCCGCGCGGCCGGCATCGTAACGCGTCACCAGCACGTGCTTGGCGATCTGCTCGCCCTGCTCGGCGCGCATGGTGCGGGCGTCGAGCAGGCCGATGATGCGGTCGGAATCGCGCACCGACGACACTTCCGGATTGGTGACGATGACCGCCTCGTCGGCGAAGCGCATGGCGAGCTGCGCGCCGCGTTCGATGCCGGCCGGGCTGTCGCAGAACACATAGTCGAACACCGAGCGCAGCTTCTCGATCACCTCGCCGACACCTTCTTCGGTCAGCGCGTCCTTGTCGCGCGTCTGCGAGGCCGGCAGCAGGAACAGCGTGTCGACGCGCTTGTCGCGGATCAGCGCCTGCGACAGCTTGGCCGTGCCCTGGATGACATTGACGAGGTCGAACACCACGCGCCGTTCGGCGCCCATGATCAGGTCGAGATTGCGCAGGCCGACGTCGAAATCGACCAGCGCCACTTTCTTGCCGGTCCTGGCGACCGCGGCCCCCAATGCGGCCGTCGAGGTCGTCTTGCCGACACCTCCCTTGCCTGAGGTGACCACCACTACCTTGCCCATGAAAAAAGCCTCCGTCGCCTGATGTTGTCGTTTGTTATTGCTCCGTGCGTCGCACGGCTATTGTTGGAACCTGCCATCATCCCACGCGAAACCGGTCCCAACCTTGCGGACCTGAGCGTCCTGTTCGCGGTCGCACAAGACAAGAACTGGTTCGGCGTTTTCATCCCGGCGCCCTAGTTCAGCGGCACGACGCGCAGCACGCCGTCTTCGAGGAAGGCCTGCACCGGCTTGCCGCGCGAGGCGCCTTCCATGTCCTCCGCCGTGGTGTACCAGCCGTCGATGGCGAGCAGCTCGGCCTCGTTCCTGCGGCAGAAGATGCGCGCCGAAATATTGCCTTCCGAGCCCGCAATGGCGCGGCCGCGCAGCGTGCCGTAGACATGGATCGAGCCCGCCGCAATGATCTCGGAACCGGAAGCGACCGATCCAAGCACGATGACATCGCCATGCGGATGAAAGATCGACTGGCCCGAGCGAAGGGGCGACTTGACCATCAGCGTTCCGGCCAGGGCCGGCTCCGCCGCGCCGGCTTGCTGTTCTGTCTTGGCCGCCTTGGCCGCCTTGACCCTTCCAGCCTCGGCCCTGCCCTCGTCGGGCTTGCCCGTTTCCTTGCCGCGTTCCGAAGACACCGCTTCCGTCTTGCCGGCCTCTTCCGCCAGGCCTGCCTTGCCGTTGCGGCCGGGCTGCGCCAGCAGGCCATCTGAAGTGGCCTCCTTGGCGCCGGCCAGCAGCGGCGGCAGCTCGGGCCCGAGCGAGGCCCCTTCGAGCTCGATGGCATAGACCCGGATGCCACGCGTGCCGAGCGAAGCGACCAGCGCCACGATCTCGTCGGCCGCAGGCTTCAGCGCATTGAGATCGAGCACCACCGGCCGCCCTGAGAAATAGCCCGGCGAATTGCCGATCCAATGATCCAGCCCCTCCAGCCAAGCACCGATCGGCGCCTCCGGCGTCAGCGTGAAAGCGACGAACGAACGGGCGCGAAAGCGAATGGATTTGGTCTCCAGGGGAGCGGCAAAGGTCACGGCTGGCGAATCCTTACTCAATGGTTAAAGGGTGCCGGCCGAATGGTTAACAAATGGTTAATAAAGACGGCTGGCACCTTGGAAGCCGCCAGAAATTGGAGGGTCGGCTAACCGCCAGTTGCGGATGCCGGCTGACAACACGCGGAATGTGTTGATAGCGCCGCGTCAGCAAGCGGATTACCGCCGTTCAATCGACAAGCTAGATCTCAAAATGCGCCATGACGGCAACAGGGAGGGGGCACCGCCAGCGACGACAGATCCCCTCCCGAAAGGCGCGCGCAGGTTGACAATCCTTGGGTTGATGCAACATCCTGCCGATCTTTGACCGGGAGGTAGTATGACTGTTTCGATCAACCGTCGCGTCTTTTCCGTCGGCGCGGGCACTTTGGCGCTGGCCGCGGCAGGGTTTTCGCCGGCGCGCGCGCAGCAGGCTTTTTTCCGTATCGGCACCGGCGGCACGTCCGGCACCTACTATCCGGTGGGCGGGCTGATCGCCAACGCGATCTCGGCGACGGGGCCGGCCGGCGTCGAGGGCCTGGTTGCCAGCGCCACGTCCTCCAACGGTTCGGTGGCCAACATCAGCGCCATCCAGTCGGGCGCTTCCGAATCGGGCTTCACGCAATCCGATGTCGCCTACTGGGCGCATTCGGGCACCGGCCTCTACGAGGGCAAGCCCAAGGTAGAGGATCTGCGCCTCATTGCGACGCTCTATCCTGAAACCATCCATCTGGTCGCGCGCGCCGACGCCGGCATCAAGACTGTGGCGGATCTGAAGGGCAAGCGCGTCTCCCTCGACGAGCCGGGTTCCGGCACCATCGTTGATGCGCGCCTGGTGCTCGGCGCCTACGGTCTAACGGAGAAGGACGTAAAGCCCGAATATCTCAAGCCCGGCCCGGCCGGCGAGCGCCTGCAGGACGGCGCCATGGACGCCTATTTCTTCGTCGGCGGCTATCCGACCGGCGCCATCGTCGAGCTTGCCAGCACCAACAACATCACGCTGGTGCCGATCACCGGCCCCGAGGCCGACAAGCTCCTGTCCGAACAGAAGTTCTTCTCGACCGACATCGTGCCCGCGGGCACCTACAAGAATGTCGGCGAGACCAAGACCATTTCGGTCGCCGCGCAATGGGTGACCAGCGCCAAGCAGACCGATGACCTCATCTACAAGATCGTCAAGTCGCTCTACAGCGACGAGACCCAGAAGGCGCTGCAGGCTGGTCATGCCAAGGGCAAGCTGATCACGCTCCAGAACGCGGTCACCAGCGCCGGCATTCCGTTCCATCCGGGCGCGGAGAAATTCTACAAGGAAGTCGGCGCCCTGAAATAAGAGGCCATCAACAGACTGGCGACAACGAGGCGGAAGGCGTGCTTTCCGCCTCGTTTGTCTGGGGATTCAGGATACGGAACCGACTATGAGCGACGACGACAAAATCAGGCTTTCCGGCATGGAGTTCGACGAGGAAAAGGCTCGCGAACTGGAGGAGAAATTCGACTCCGAGATCCGGTTCCGGCCGCTGACCCGGGCCGCCGGCTGGCTGGTCGGCTTCCTCTTGGTGGCCTTGTCGCTGTTTCACTATTACACGGCTGGATTCGGCTTGCTGCAGGAGATGCTGCACCGGGGCATCCACCTGTCGATGGTGCTGTCGCTGATCTTCCTCGTCTTCCCTCTGGTGAAGAAGGGCTACGACCAGCCCGCCCAATCCAGCTTTCTGCGGCCGCTCGGCATACCGGTTTTCGACTGGCTGCTGGCGCTTGCCGCGGTGATAGCGGTCCTGCACGTGCCGATGATCCCGCTCGACGATCTTGCCTTCCGCGTCGGCAACCCCACGACGACGGACGTGGTGCTCGGGCTGACCCTCATTCTGCTCCTGCTGGAAGCGACGCGCCGGTCCGTCGGCATCCCGCTGCCCATCATCGCCATCCTCTTCATGGCTTATGCGCTGTTCGGCCCCTATATGCCGAGCATCCTGGTGCATCCCGGCGCGTCCGTCTCCCAGCTCGTCGACCACCTCTACCTGACGACGCAAGGCATCTACGGCATCGCGCTCGGCGTCGTCGCCACCTACGTTTTCCACTTCGTCCTGTTTGGCGTCTTCGCCACCCGGATCGGTCTCGGCCAGCTCTTTCTCGACTGCGCGGCATGGGTCGCCGGCCGCTACGCCGGTGGTCCGGCCAAGGTATCGATCTTCGGCTCGGCCCTGTTTGGCATGATCTCTGGCTCGTCGGTCGCCAACACCGTCACCGTCGGCTCGCTTACCATCCCGGCGATGATCCGGCTCGGCTACAAGAAGCATTTCGCCGCCGCGGTGGAGGCGGCTTCCTCCACCGGCGGGCAGGTGACGCCGCCGATCATGGGAGCCGCCGCCTTCCTGATGATCGAGTTCCTCGAACTGCCCTACACGACCATCATCCTGGCAGCGATAGTGCCGGCCTTCATGCACTTCTTCGGCGTGTTCATGCAGGTGCATTTCGAGGCCAAGCGCACCGGCTTGCGCGGCCTGCGGCCGGACGAGATGCCCGACGTGGTCGAGGCATTGAAACGGGACTGGCCGACCATCATCCCTCTCGTCGTCCTGATCGGCGTGCTTCTTGCGGGTTATACGCCTTACATGGCTGCCTTCTGGGGCATTACCCTGTGCATCCTAGTCGGCCTGTTTAACCCGCGCCGGCGCATGTCTGTCGCCGACATCGTGGTGTGCCTGCGCGACGGCGCCAAGTATGCGCTCGCCGTCGGCGCTGCCGCCGCCACGGTCGGCATCGTCGTCGGCGTCGTCACCCTGACCGGCGTCGGCTTCAAGCTGTCCTACATCGTCACTTCGACGGCAGGCCATCTGTCGCTGCTGTTCGGCACCTTTATCCCCGAGGCGATCTTCTCGATGCACGGGCTGACCCTTTTGTTCACGCTGATCATGACCGGCGTGGTTTGCATCCTGATGGGTTGCGGCATCCCGACGACGGCGAACTACATCATCATGGTGACGATTGCCGCGCCGGCGCTGGTGATGCTCGGCACCGAGCCGATCGTCGCCCACTTCTTCGTCTTCTATTATGGCCTGCTGGCTGACATCACGCCGCCGGTTGCGCTGGCTGCCTACGCTGCCGCCGGCATGGCGGGAGCTGATCCATTCAAGACCGGCAACACTGCCTTTCGGCTCGGGCTCGGCAAGGCGCTGGTGCCCTTTGTCTTTGTCTTCTCGCCGTCGCTTCTGCTGGTGACGAAAGATTTCACCTGGCCGAACTTCTTCCTGGCTTTCTTTGGCTGCGTGCTCGGCATCACCTGCCTGGGGGCCGCCCTCTCGCGCTACCTGCTCGTGCGCACCCGGCCATGGGAAAACGTGTTGCTGGTCTTGGCCGCCCTGCTTCTGGTGGCGCCCGAACTCTATTCGTCCCTACTCGGCCTGGTTCTGACCATTCCCGTCATCTTGCGCCATTGGAGCGCGCGCAACGTCGAAGAGGCGCGACCAGCTTGATCAGCGCCGCCCCAACGATCCCTCCCCGAGAACTCAAAGGGGCCGGAAACGTTTTGGGGACTTCAGGAAGTCAGCGTGCTCTCAACCTGAATCTGACGCGAACCGCCAGGATCGGTTCCGCGGGGGAAAAGTTCCCCGAGAGCTGACAGACAGCCTTCGACATCAGAAAGCGACAGCCGGAGTTTCAAGTCATTGAGGGTCAGTGACGAAAGGCATGATGTCCACGCCGTCTCCCGGGAAGACGGTGAAATGCGGATGGCTTTCGAACAGGCGGGCGGCGGCATCGATTGTATCGGCCTCGACGACAATGTAGCCGCAGAAAGGGTTCACGGCGTCTGCGACCCCATCCTTGGTAACGCGCGTCGTCCTCCCGACCATGCCGCCGCGATCGGGGAAAGATGCGGCATTTCTCTCCTCCCAGTCCGTCCACTGCTGTAGGCCGACGCTATCAATCGCATCTTGCTCGGGCTTGGGCAGGCTGCGAAAGCGGGCAAGGTCTTCAGGCTTCATGGTGTAGACGGCAAGAAAGCGGGGCATGTGACGGTCTTCGCGCTGACAGAACCGATGCCAGCCTAGACTCTCGGTTGGCCGAAGTCACTAAGCACTACCACCCTCAGGCACGGCGAATTGCCCTTGTCCGGGCACTTTCGGATCATCTCACTCTCCTTTCGAAAAGGGCCACGGTCGGGCCCTTCAGTCTCGGTGCTCCGGCACTCCTTTCAGCTGGTCCTTGGTCCATTGGGTCACGGCGTGGCGCCGTCCTCGTCGCGCATGAAGTCGAGCTCGGTGACGGCCACCGGGCTCGGCGAAGGGCGAGGAACGCCAGCCGTTCAAGTTTTCTCCGCGTCCGCGCAGGTCACTAAACACCGCTCTTGGCGCTGCGATGGAGTCGTCATCGCATCGTCTCTGGCCAGCTTCAGGCCGGCGCCTGGTCGGATGTGGGTGACCCCATGCCAAAGACATGGGGGCACATCGCTCTCAGACACTTTGATACGACTGCCCGCCAGTCAGTGAATGTTGATACGTCGCGTCACCTGACCGTTGCTTTCCCAATAGGTATGCTTCTTGGCAATGATGGGATCGTCCATTGCGGGTTGGACCTGCCCTCCCGTATCAACCGCGCGCGAGGTGACGGCGTGCTCTCCGGCGGAAGGCTTGGGCCAGTCGACGGACCATAGTTTCCAGGCAAAGTCCGCCTTGTCGGTTTCGTCGATGGCCGCCGGCATCCATGGCCCGTCATCGATCTTCACCTCGACCCGGTCGACCGGTGCGCCCCAGGCGGCCCCGACGATCCGGTAGTCATCGCCGATATGAGTGACCCGGGCCGGCGCCGATTTCAGCCTCGCCCGCCCGACCGAAGTTTCCACCCATACTGTCTCGCCGTTGTGGTCTTCCTCGCGCAGCGTGACATAATCGCGTCCCATGAACCGGTTCTCGAAGCGCTGATCGTTCACGTCTATGCGCTTGATCCATTTGACGTTCGCGATCCCGTACCATCCCGGCGCAATCAGCCGCAGCGGGAAGCCGTTGTCAGAAGGCAAGGGGGACCCATTCATCTCGTAGCAAAGGATGTTTTTGGGATCCATGGCGTCGGCAAGTGACATGCTGCGCGCAAAATTCTGCGTGAACTTGACGTCGTCGGCCCGCTTGATTTCCCCTTTATCGGTGCCCCAGAAGACGACCTCGATACCAGTGTCGAGGACTCCGGCCTCCTCGAGGATCGGCGCGAGCGGCGTGCCCGCCCAGCGCGCATTGCCAATGCCGCCATTGAAAAACGGCAGACCGGTATTGCCCGAACATTCGACCGTGAAGGTGACTTCCTGGCGCGGTCGAGCCTTGATGTCGGCGAGCGTCAGGGTTGTCGGCTTTTTAACGGAGCCGCCGATTTCGAGTTTCCAGGTGCTTTCGTCGATCACCGGCCGGTCGAAATGCGCGATTGAAAAGAACTTGTCGTTGGGCGTCACCCAGGAATCGAGATCCTCCCACACCAGCTGATTTTTGATGACTTCCGGAACCGGGTTCGGCGGCAGCTGATCCAACCATTTGATGACTTCCTCGCCGGCCCGGCTTGGAAAGGCAGAGGCAATCCGCGATTGAAAGGACGCCAACGCTGCGAGGGCTGCCCCGCCTTGAACGATGAATTCACGTCTGGGAAGGTAATGCATGACGACTTCTCCTCCAGTGAAAAGCTCAGTTCTCCTTCAGTGATAGATGCAATAGCGACCGGGATCGCGCAAAGCAGAGGCCGGCCGCAGCGGGCAATTATGAGAGCGTGTGAAACAACCCGAGTTAGAAGCGCGCCGTAGTTAAAGCGACGTCTCCGCTCTCAATCGCCAGCTTGTCAGGTCCGAGCCGGCGATCTTCAACTATATGCCCTATCTGTCCTCGTGGCGAGGGCAAGGGCCGCATCTTCGCATCACGATTGGCATCTGCCTCGTGTTCCAAAATCCAATGCAGCCTACAATTGGTGGGTCGGATTTTGTGAGCGGCAGGGACAACGCCGAGAATAAAGGACCAACGAGTCGATTTCCTCAATGGCGCTTGAAATACTGCACCTCGCGCTCATGCTTCTCCGCCGCCTCGCGGCTATCGAAAGTCCCCAGGTTCCGTCGCTTGCCCGTCTTCTCATCCTTCTTGCGCGAATAGAGCCGGTATTTTCCGTCCTTGAGTTTGCGGATCATTTGGCCTCTCCCTGACCGGGATTTCGCCGCCGCTTGCCCTTCAGCCCGAGTGCTGCCTGTTCGATCGCGGCGCGGTCGTTGCCCAGCCTGTCGATCAGGTCCTGTGCCTGCTTGCCTGATATGCCGGTGCGCATGGCCAGCTCCTCGACCGTAAGCACGTCGGTGCTGGCAATCTCGCGCGGCGGCGCGTTGCCCGCCGCCATCGACAGCTCCCTGTCGATCTCGGCCTCCGCGCGATGCCAGTGCTGCTCGGGGTCGCCGCCGCCTTCGCGCTCCCAGATCCGATAGGCGCGCTCCTGGATTTTCCCATGCCGTTGGTCGTCGCCCATTTCTCAAATCCTCCATTGGGTAGCATCTGAACGCCGCCCGCCTCCGAACGATCCAAAGAATTTGCGTGATCGCCGGGCCGGGTCGTTGGAGATTGGGATGACACGAGGCGCGCCGGGCAGAGCCCGGTCATGGAGCGAAATGATCCAGGCGGCGGGTCCCCCCGCCGCCTGGATGCCGGCCGCGGCGGCCGGCTTTGTTGTCAGCGTCCCCAGACGCCCTGACCATAGCCCTGTGCAGGCATGTCGGAGTTCGAGTTTGCCCCCATTGCGCTGTCAGTGATGCTGTTTGTGACGCTCGGGACAACCACCTTGGCGCCGCCCGACATCATGGCATGGGCGGTTGGATAGCTGCTTGCGGCAGGGATGAAGTCGGAGCCAAAGTGGTCGCTGCCGGCAAAAGCCATGCCGGAGGCGAACAACAACGAGGCAACGGTCAATACGATCTTCTTCATTTCGGTTTCCATCTTTTGAAGTTGACATTTGGCCCCGACGCGCCGCCCGCCCGCGTTCATGGGACCGTGTTTGTTGTTTCAGGCGAAACCGGCCAACCGCGATCCCACTGGATCTTGCAGTGACAGGTCGTTCAGCGCACGACCGTCTCGGTCCGTTGTTGCGCTGTTGGCGGCTTGATAAGGGCGTGGTGTTTGTGTGGGCGTGGTAGGCAGCGTGGTAGAAACCCTTGCCGGAGTGGAATTTTGCGTGGAATGCAGCCGGAAAGCGCAGCGCCCGCTATTGGCATTGCCGCCTCGGCCCGCCGGAATAGGGCTGGTAGCTGTTGTCTTCCGGGCGGTAGGAGCGGTAGCGGCTGAAGCAGGAGGCGACATGGTCATCATCGCCAGCGGCCGCATAGGCGCCCGGCCCAGTGCCGTTGTCCTCGACGTAGCTGGCCTCGGCGGCGGGCGGCGCGGCACGGTCGGCGTCGAGATAGGGCGAGATGCAGGGGCGCTGCTGCCCGCTATAGGACATGTAGCTGTTGTCCTGCGGCCGGTAGGAGCGGTAGCGGCTCGCGCACCAGGCGACATGCGGCTGCGGCAGTTCGGCCGTGGCGGGCGCGATGGCGCCGGTGGCGGTGGGATCGGTCTCCCCGGCCTGGCGCTTGGGCTCGATATTGGCGGGCGCGGGCTGCTCGGCCGGCAGGCGCTCGAGATTCTGCGCCGTTCTGTCCACCGGCCGCGCCGTTTTGGTCCAAAGCTCCGCCATGCTGACGGTGGCCGGTGCCTGGCGCGGTGGGTTCGCGGTGATTAACCAGACGGCGAAGGCCAGACCGCTACCGAACACCGCAAGGGTCAAAACAAAACCGCAGACCAGTCCCAACAATGCTTTCACGCCGCGCTCCTTGAGCCCCTGCTAAAGCAATGCGGGGGGGGTCAAGGCTGGTTCCAGCAAAGCGCGGGAAATAGGCGCGGCGCTCCGCTGGGCGAATGCGAAGGCGGCGCCGTTCAAACCAGCTGCTTCACGTCCACTGGCAATTGGGTCTCCGCTGTGGGCAACGCGGCCGGCATGTCCTCGCCGCGCTGGCGCTGTCGCAGATGGAGCGCCAACAGCCGGTCCAGCGAGACCCTGCCGGCGCCCGCAACGGCCAGCACGAACATGCCGCCCGATATCGCCAGGTCCTTTTCGAAATGCAGCAGTTCGTTCTGGCTGCCGAAATTGGTGTGGAACAGCATGGCCGTTGCCAAACAGAACAGGCCGAGCGCGATGGCGCCAAGCCGCGTCAGCAGGCCTGACGCGAGGGAGAGCCCTGCCCCCAGTTGCAACGCGACGGTGGCGACAAACAGCGGCAGGTTGACACCAAGCGCTGCCATGGCCCTGGCGGCGGCATTGAAATGGGCGGCCAGCATGGCGCCCTCATGCAAAAAGATGAGAGACAGAAGCAGGCGGCCGGCAAGCAGGCCCACGTCCCCGAGGTGGTATTTAGCGGCAAGACCCTGCAGCTTCGCGGAGTGTTCGGTCAATGTCATGGTCAGCCTCCGATCTTTTTGGCACGGGCAGGCGCCAAGCGCCTGATGTTGAAAAGGCCGGAGCCGGCGCGAGGGAGAGGATGCCGGCTCCGGCAAAGCGCGCCAGCCACGAGCGCCCAGCCGTGGTGGACGAAGGGGCGAGCTCGGGGCCAACGCCCCCTTCCGTCTCGGCTTCGCCGTGGAGGGGGAGGAAAGGTCTTACTTCGTCACCCTGGTGTCGATGGCCTGCCGCAGATCGGAAAGCTCGTCGCACCCGGCCGGGCACAGCTTCTCCAGGGAGGCCAGCTGCTCCTTGGCCTTGTCCATATCGCCGGTCTCGACATAGAGCTCGCCCAGATATTCGCGGGCGGCTCTGTGGTCGGGCTTCAGCTCCAGCGCCTTGGTGTAGTAGGTGAGCGCGGTCTTGTAGTCGCCGGTCTTGCGCAGGGTGAAGCCGAGCAGGTTGTAGACGTCCGCCTGCTGCGTGTCCTGCGCCAGATCGCGCAGCTCAGCCAATGCGCCGGAATAGTCCTTGGCATCGATCTTGGCCTTGATGGCGGTGAGATCCGGCGCGTCGGCGCCTTCGATGTCGTCGACGGCATAGGCCGGCATGATTGTCGCGACCGGAAGCACCGTGAGCACGGCAATGGCGCCGAGCAGGCCGAACAGGGCATGTCTGCCCGACAGGGCGTTTCTGCTCAAAAGGGATCGTTTCATTGTCTTTCTCGCTTGCGTTGGAAGCTCGTGCTCAGATCTGGACCGGAGTAAATCCGTACGCCTTGCCGTCCTTGACGAAGGTGCCGGTGCCCGGGAACGGGAAGTGCGACCCGGAAATGCGGATATTGTCCGATATCACCCGGTCGATGATCTTGTGGCGCGTGGCGATTGCCGTCGGCCCGTCCTGGTCGTAAGCGCCCTGCCACTCTGGATGCGGCGCCAGCAGCGCTGGCACATACATGGTGTCGGCCGAGATCATGATCTGCTCCTTGCCGGAGTTGGCCAGGTAGACAGAATGGCCTGGTGTGTGGCCGGGCGCGGCGATGATCTGGATGCCGGGCGTGACCTCGGCGCCGTCCTCGACCAGCTTCCAGTTCTTCCATTTCGGAAAGTTCTCGGCGATGCGCTTGCCCGCCGGCTTGCGTCCCTCGGGCAGCTTGGCCAGCCGGCTCGGGTCGGTCCACCATTTATATTCGATGGCGTTGACGATGAGCTCGGCATTGGGGAACACCGGCGCGTTGGTGCCCTTTTCCATCAGGCCCCAGACATGGTCGGGGTGGAAATGCGAGATCATGACGGTGTCGATCGCGTTGTAGTCGATGCCGGCCGCGGCCATGTTGGCCGGCAGATGCGTGGCATTGGCCTGCCACTGGCCGACACCCGAGCCGGCATCCATCATGATCAGCCTACCGCCCATCTTGAGCACGACGACAGTGAGCGGGATGGGCATGAAGTCGGTGGTCAGCCCCGCTTTGGCGAGTGCTGCCTTGGTGTCCTCGACTGAGACATCCTTGATGAAGGCCGGATCGTGCGGCTTGCGCCAGATGCCGTCATAGATGGCGGTGATCTCGATATCGCCTACCTTGTATCTGTAGAAGCCGACGGTGGGCTCGACCGGAGCTTGCGCGAAGGCCGGACGGATGAATTCAAGCTTGCCGGCAAGGCCGAAGGCGGCAGCAGCGGCGGCGGTGCCAAGCACTGTGCGGCGTGTCATGGTGAACATGGTGATCTCCTGTTCGAGGTGGTGGCTAAAGTCGCGAATGGCCAAAGTCCTGGAAGGAGTGACGAAGAGAGGCCGGTACCCGTCGGGAGCCGGCCCGGCCCATGAATTCAGCGACCCCAGAGGCTGTCGTTGTTGTGCCTGGTGATGATGTCCTGCACCGACCCCTGGCTCGGCCCCGTCTTTATCTTGGTGTCGACGCCATTGGGGCGTACCGTGTAGGGGATCGAGCCGGTGGCATTGGTGTCGACCGGAGCGACCGGCTGATTGGCGTTGTTGGCGCCATGATCGCTGCCGGCGAAGGCAGCGCTTGAGGCAAGCATCATGGCAGCCACGCTGAGAGCGAGCTTGGTCATTTTGGCTAGGTCCTTGTTTCGTTTCCTCGGCGCGGGCCTTCAGATTGGCCCCGCTACAGTGAAGACCCTGCAGCCCCGCGCTTTATTCCCGGGCGCGATGAGATTCTTTTGAAGGAGAAAAATCAGGGGCTCGGCGGCCAGGACTGAAGTCCTCGCCCACGAAATATTAGCGAGAGGAACCAGGCTGGGAATGCCGCCTTCCGGCACGCGCGTGCACGCACGAAAGGCGCCGGCGCAGCGCGCCGGCGCCTTTGATGATACGCCGAGCCCGTTCTGGTTACGGACAGGTCTTCTTGCCGCAGACCGCGATGCAGATCGCCGGGTTCGAACAGGTGTAGGTTTTTCTGGAGCTGGTCCCGGACGAAGACCCGCTGCTGGAAGCGGCGATCTGCCCGGCCGCCCCCTTGGACAGGTCCAGCGCCTTCATGTCGGGATCGCGCGCGGCGATCTTGCCGCATGTTTCGCTGCCGCAGACCGCCCTGCAGATTGCCGGGTTCATGCATTTGTAGGCCGCGAAGACCTCGGTCGGAAGAATTGCGCAGAAAACCGTAATGCCCAGTATCAATCTTTTCGCCGCACGCATTTTTACCTCCAGGGCCAGTTTCCGATGTCACGGAGGCCTGGCCGCTCGCCCCCGCTCCCGCGCATGCCGTTGCACCCGCGTCCGCCGGCGCGACCATGCCCGCACCGGGGATAAAGGCGTGTCGCACTGGCGGCACAGGCAAGTGGCACTGACGGAACAGGTGACCGGCTTGCCATGCGTGAGCGGCCGCAAGCGTCTCACGGCGCGCGGCCGGCGCGCACCTCCGATGGGGTCATGCGATAGCGCGACCGGAACTGCCGGTAGAAGGTCGAGGGTTCGACCAGCCCCGCCTCGAAAGCGAGGTCGGCGATTGGCCTTGCAGAAAAGAGCGGGCTGGCGAGCTGCCGGTGGACCCGCTCCAGCCGTCTTTGCATGACATAGTCGGAAAACCCCTGCCCCTCTTCGGCGAAAAGGCGCCTGATGTAGCGCGGGCTGAGCCCCAGCCCCCGACCCGCCGTCTCTGCCGAGAGGCGCGCTCGGTGCAGGTTCTTCTCGATATAACGCTTGATGGCATGCATGCGGGCGGTACGAACGCCGCGGCCGGCGACCACCTGGTCAACCTCGCGGTTGGCGCCGACCGCCGCGGCGAACAGATCGGCAATGTGCTGGGCGGCCAGCGGCGCCAGACCGGGGCCGATCGCCCCACCCGCCACCGCCTCGACATAGGCCAGCAGAAGCCGCGCTTCAGGCGTGCCGGGATTGATGGCATCCGGCCTGAGATCGCCGACATGGCGAAGGAGAGGAGTGAGCGTCGATCGGGCAAATCGCGCGCAGATCGTCCAATCGCCGTTCTGCGCCCTCGCTCGCCAGCTCCGGTCCATCGGCATGATGCAGGGCGCACCGGGCGAGGTCTCAACCGCCTCGTGCCGTGCCGTATCGAAACGCCACCCGCCCGCGATCCAGGACACCACCAGGTCGTCATTGGCGTCCTGCTGGAGCGCGGCCGTGCGTTCCCAGGCCATGGGCGCGACCTGCCCGTGGGCCACGCTCACCCCTGGCAGGATGGTGGTGGAGGCGCTCAGCCGCAACTCGCCGCGTTCAAGCGGCGCAAGGTCCAGCCGCATGCAGATGCGGCCATAGAACTCGCGCACGGCAGCTTCGCGCTCTCGGGCCGCGATCGCGTCCGTGGACAGAACTATGATGGTCTCCTGGTCGGCCACCTGCGTTCGATCCCCGCTCAGAACCTCACGGGATGCCGACGATGGCGGGCGCCGTTTGCTGCCTCTCCGCCCTGGACAGTGTCGAAAGCCATGAACCCCTCCAGTGCCCTCGACGCGGTGTGAGCCTTCGGCCGCTTTTCGCGCGGGCGGCGGCAGAATTTCAAGACTTATGTGAGGGCTCCGCGCAAATGTGGCATGAGGCGCAAGGAATGTGGCCGCTGGTGCAACCGATCGGGGAAATCGCCTCGGAAAGCACGGGAAGGCTCTTCACATGCCTGCTGATCGGACACCGCTTGTCCATTGATTCATTTGCCTTTCGGCTGGCACGCCGCCTCTATCGCAGTTCGCGGATCCAGTGCCACATGGTGCGGTTCTCGCCATGGCCGAGGGACTGGCTGCGCCCATGGGCGGCATGTGCCCGCATCTCCCGCGGGGTCATGTCGAAAGAGCGGCGGAAGGCGCGCACGAAGCTCTTGCGGTGACCGAAACCATAGCGATCGGCGATCTCGGCAATGCTTTCGTGCCGGCGGCCGGGATCGGCGAGTTCGGCGCGGCAGCGGCGCAGCCTCTCCTCCTGGATATATCTGGAAAGACCGCCATGAGGCTCGAAGAGGTAATAGAGCTTGCGCATGGAAATGCCGAACATGGCGGCGATGGCCTCGGCGGTGAGGTGCCGGCTGCGGATATGCGCGTCGATGTGGCGACGAATCTCGCTGGTCAGCGCCAGGTGGACCGAGGCGGCGTTTTCCGCCACGGCCGAATTCACGGCTGCGGCGGCGAGTTCCAGCGTCGGCCCGATCACCGCCTCGGCGTCCTGACGGCTCATTGCGGGCGCGGCCCCGTAGAGGCCCACAAGATGCCCACGCAACAGCGCCGCCAACGGCGCGTTGCCGGAAATGACGCGCATATTGTGCTCGTCCGGCGCCTTCAGGAATGGCGCCAGCAGGCGGCGCGGCATGGTCAGGTTGAGGCTGTCGAAATCGGAGGTGCCTGTCGACTGGGCCTGTGCCAGGTCGGCCACGATCAGGTCCCCGGGTGAGGCCTTTTCATCCGATGCGCCATCGCGCCGTCCATGGCTTCCGCGCAGGCAGACCTGCACAGTGATGTGATCGAGGCCGTCGCGGCTGATCCGGGCGCGCGAGCGGTCGAAGCTTTGCGCGATGCATCCATACGAGGTGAGGACGATCTCGCCGAAGTGAAAGGCATCGGCGTGGAAATGAAACCGGTCATCGCCGGCGTTGCGCAGGCGAACGTCGTAGAGCAGGCCGATATTCTCCTGCCACAACGCAAGGGCTTGCCGAGGCGCCAGGCCTGCCGTGTCCAGTACGCAGCGCTGAACCCCGGTGTCGACGAATTGCCGTTGGGACACAACGCCTTGACTGCTGCCTGCCGCTGCCACCGCCCATGCTCCGCAACCGCGAACCGCTCACAATATGCATTTATGCCGGGGCGCGACAACGCCTGATCGCACGGACGCCGCCGGGAATGTGGACTCAGAGCTGGCTCACCACTTCTGTATATTCCCTCACCTTTCCATCCTGCCCACGAATGCGCCAGTTGCCGCCGTCGCGGTCTTCCACGTAACCCGGCCCGATCGGCACCTTGCCGCCACCGTCGGGCAGGTCGAGCACGTATACCGGATTGCAGATGCCGGACAGGCGCGCGCGCAGCGCGGCCACCAGCGCCTGGCCTTCGGCGATCGTGGTGCGGCGGTGCGCCATGCCGCGCGCGAGGTCGCCGTGGTGAAGGTAATAGGGCTTTACCCCCAGGCGGTACATCAGCTCGCGGCAGAGTTCCTCCTGCACCTCGACAGTGTCGTTGACGCCCTTGAGCAGGACGCTCTGGTTGAGCAGCACGAATCCCGCCTGCCGCAAGCCGCGGCAGGCCGCCTCGGTCGCATCGGTGATCTCGCGCGGATGGTTGAAATGGGTGACGACCGTGATCATCAGCCGGCCTTGCAAGGCAGCGATCAGCCCTGGCGTGATGCGTGAAGGCAGCGCGACCGGCACGCGGGTGTGGATGCGCATCAGCCGCACATGCGCGATCGCCTCGATGCGGGCGCGGATTTCGTTGAGCGCCTTGTCGGGCAGCGAGAGCGGGTCGCCGCCGGTCAGGATCACCTCGCGGATCTCGGGGTGGGAAGCGATATAGGCGAGCGCCGGCTCCAGGGCTTCGCGCGTATAGCCGCGTCCGATCGAGGTCAGGGACTCCTTGCGGAAGCAGAAGCGGCAAAAGACCGCGCATTGATAGGTGGGAAACAGCAGCACCCGGTCGGCATGGCGATGCGTCAGCCTGGGCACCGGACTGAAGGCGTGGTCGCCGATCGGGTCGTCGAGCTCGCCTTCGCCGGTCACCAGCTCGTCGGGAGACGGGATGACTTGCGCCCGGATAGGATCGGCGGGGTCTTCCCAGTCGATCAGGTCGAGATAGGATTTGGGGATACGCACCTTGTGGCGGGAGGCTGCTTCCTGGGCCGTCGCGCGTTCGCCTGGCGACAGCGGCTGCACGGCCAGATCGCGCACATGGCGCACGCCGGCGCGGATGTCGTCCTGCCAGGCGGCGTCGGCATCGGAAACGGGCTCAGCTGCGGCCGTCGTCGCATCGTGGAGCTGTGTGGTCATGGGGTTCTCGAGGTTTTTAGCGGACCTATCGGCCGGATGGCCTGCCGGGTCAACCGCCTTGCGCCGGCCTTCCCCGTGTAGCAAGGAGGGTCTGTGCTCTCGAAAATGCCGCGGAGAAGACCCGGGATGAGACTTGTGGTGTTGGTGGTGCTAGCCACGGTGGCAACTGGATGTGTGAGCTCTCCGGTGGATTATGGGGCCTCGCTTTCGACGCAAGACCCGAAATGGATATCGCCGGAATGCCAACAGGCCCGGGTCGAGGCCTCGAACTATGATGCGCGTGAAAAAGAGCATCCCGGTTGGGGGACCGGTGTCTTCCTTGGCCCTTACGGATTGGGTCTCGCGGCAGCCATCAAGGAGCACGAGCAAAAGGAGCGCAAGATATTCGCCCGCAGGATACATTTGCAGTGCTCGAGTTTGCCGCTGCCGAACGAACTCGCGGGCGAGCCGAGCCCCCCGGCCACGACAAAATATCCATAGATGATATGCTTTGATGCTTCTGAAGGCAGGCCAGCGTTTGATGGGATCGCAGAAGCGGAAGCAGGACTGAACTTGGGAACGCCGGCGATGACGACCATTTACGAATTCGCGGTTGTCGAGGGCCAGGAATGGGTGCTTCCGGTCGACGAGGCCTACTACGAGGTCTTCTCCTCCCTTGACGGAACACCCCTCGAGAACTGGGATCCACCGGTCATGCGCCGCGTGTCGGAGGGCGACCCCCTCTATTCGGACTTCCCTTGGCTTGGCGAGCATGCGCCGCTTTTGCGCAAGCCTGCCGTCGACGCGCTGAAGGCATATCTGCTGCCCTATGGCCAGCTGATCCCGTTGCGCGGGGAAGAGGTCTGGCTTTTCAACGCGACCACCGTGATCGATGCGCTGGACGAGGAGCGGTCTGGAATCGTCTATTTTGATGACGGCGCCATTCTCGCGATCGAGCGATACGAATTCGATGCGGACAAGATCGGCACCGCCGAAATTTTCAAGCTGCCGATGCGTGCGTCCCCGGTGTTCGTCAACGACACATTCGTCAATCGCGTGCGCGACGCCGGACTGCGGACGGTATCGTTCAAACCCAGGTGGCGTCGCATCGAAGCGTGACGTTTGACGACCCTGCGATGCCAACTAGATCAGGTTCTGTCCGCCATCGATGCGGATCGTCTCGCCGGTCGTGAATTCGCTTTCCATGAGGTAGAGATAGGCAGGGGCGACGTCGGCGGGCGTAGCGACCTTCCTCGCGGGCAGGCGGGCGGCCATGCCGGCGAAAAAACCGGATTTGGCCTCACCGACGAGTTCGTCCCACATCGGCGTGTCGACCCATCCCGGCGACACGATGTTGACGCGCGTCGGGGCCAGCTCCAGCGCCAGCGCCCGGGCGAAATAGCTGAATGAACCGGCGATCGCGGAAACAACCGAGCCTCCGGGAACCGGCGGGCGGTCCTTGTTGATGCCTGATGTGAAGGTCATGGACCCTCCGGCTTTCAGCGTGCGCACGCCATGTTTGGCGAGCATCACGGCGCCGATCAGCTTGTTGTCGACGAAGCGCCGCACGTAGTCCATGTCGGTCTGGCCGATCGGGTCGTTGGGCGGCGGCGTGCCGGCTGTCGAGACGAGGTGGTCGAAGGCACCGGTTTCGTCGAACATCCGGGCAATATCCGCCTCTTTCGTCATATCAGCGGAAAGGCTTCGCACGCGACCGCCCGGGCCGAGCGTCCGTTCCGCGGCCTTGAGCTTTTCGCCCGAGCGGCCGACGATCACCAGCTCCGCGCCGCGCTCCAGCGCGGCTGCCGCTACGCCGAGCCCTACGCCGGAACTGCCTCCGACGACAATAATTCTCTTGCCCTTGAGCGATGCCATGGGAACCTCCGTCTTCAGGATGGACTGCTGGATTACGCCTTGCCGGCGTGGGCCGCCTCAATGTGGGCGACAATGATCTTGCTCATCTTGTACATCGCCTGCCGCGCCCGGCCCGCCTTGTCGCGGTCCGGGTCGTTCATCAGGCGCAGCGCCGCTTCGGGGATCACCTGCCAGTAGACGCCGAATTTGTCCCTCAGCCAGCCGCAAGGCTTTTCTGCGCCGCCGCCCGCCGTCAGCGCGTTCCAGTAATAATCTGTCTCGGCCTGGTCCTTGGTCTCGATGTAGAGCGAGATCCGCTCGTTGAACGGCGGCATCGAGCCGGCATTGAGCGCCGTGAAGCGCTGGCCCTCGAGCTCGAAGTCGAAAATCGCGTGCGGCACCGTTTTATTCGTGCCGCCGACGAAATCGGTGAATTCGATCGCCTCAAGCGCCCGGCCATTCTTGAACACAGACAGATAGAAGTCGCGCGCCTCTTCGGCGTTGAGATGGAACCAGAGGAAGGGGTGAACGGTAGCCATGCTGCTCTCGTGACGTTTGATCACAAATCCTGCGAGCATTCTGTCCAGCATGCGCTGGACAGACAATCCAAACTTTGGCAAGGATTTGTGATCAAATCTCACAGATTGGCCATGATCCGCAGACTTCCCCCACTCAACGCGCTGCCGGCCTTCGAGGCCGCCGCGCGGCATTTGAATTTCTCCAGGGCAGCCGACGAGCTCAACGTCACGCACGGCGCCGTCAGCCGGGCGATCAAGCACCTTGAGGAACAGCTCGGCGTGCTTTTGTTCGAGCGCGCGACGCGCTCGGTGCGCCTCACCGCCGTGGGCGAGCCCTATGCGAGGGCGGTCCACGAGATGCTCGACCAGCTCGCGGCCGCCACCCAATCGGCGACGGCCGCCCATTCGGGCTCGACATTGAACGTCTCCACCTCCGACGGCTTCGCGGGAAAATGGCTGGTGCCGCGGCTCTATCGCTTTCATCGCGCGCATGGCGACATCGACGTCAGGATTTCGACGACGGGCAGGTTGACCAATTTCCTTGGCGACGGCATCGACGTCGCCATCCGCTATGGCGCCGGAAACTATCCGGGTCTCACATCGGAATTCCTCACTGGCGAGGAGGTGTTTCCAGTGTGTAGCCCCAGGCTCATGCAGGGCGCCTGGCCGCTGGAGAAGCCCGACGATCTCAGGCACCACACGCTGATCCATGATGGTTTCCCGATCGGCTGGGCGGCTTGGCTGTCCAGCGCGGGAGTGGAAGGCGTGGATCCGCGGAGCGGGATTACCTTCGATTCCGCCACTTTCGCCGTCGAATCGGCCGTGCAAGGTGAAGGCGTGGTACTTGGCCGGACCATGCTCGTGGCGGCCGACCTCGCCACCGGAAGGCTTGTCCGCCCTTTCGGCCACGCGCTGAAATCGGTTTCCAGCTTCTACCTGGTCTACCCTCCGGACGCGGTCCGCCGGCGCAAGGTGAAGGCTTTTCGCGATTGGCTCTTTTCGGAAATGACGGCGTAGCGTTTCACGGCCGCTTCCGGAGAGTAGCCTCTGTGCTTATCCCCTCAGCCCCGGTGCCTCCTGCCCGGTGCGCTCGACATATTCGGTGTAGCCGCCGCCATAGGTGTGGATGCCATCCGGCGTCAATTCCAGCACGCGATTGGACAGCGCCGCCAGGAAATGGCGGTCGTGCGAGACGAACAGCATCGTGCCCTCATATTGCGACAGCGCCTCGATCAGCATCTGCTTGGTGACGATGTCGAGATGGTTGGTCGGCTCGTCCAGCACCAGGAGGTTGGGCGGGTCGAACAGCATCAGCGCCATCACCAGCCGCGCCTTTTCGCCGCCCGAAAGCACCCGGCACTTCTTCTCGATCTCGTCACCGGAAAAACCGAAGCAGCCGGCGAGTGCCCGAAGCGGCGCCTGGCCGGCCTGCGGAAAATTGTCCTCCAGGGTCTGGAACACGGTGCGCTCGCCGTCGAGCAGTTCCATGGCATGCTGGGCGAAATAGCCCATTTTCACGCTAGGCCCGCGCGCCACCGAACCCTGGTCGGGATCTGAGGCTCCGGCCACCAATTTCAACAGCGTCGACTTGCCCGCGCCATTGACGCCCATGATGCACCAGCGCTCGCGCCGGCGCACCTGGAAATCGAGCCCCTCATAGATCGAACGGCTGCCATAGGCCTTGTGGACTTTCTTCAACGTCACGACGTCCTCGCCGCAGCGCGGCGCCGGCTGGAACTCGAAATTCACCGTCTGGCGGCGCTTGGGCGGCTCGACGCGATCGATCTTGTCGAGCTTCTTCACCCGGCTCTGTACCTGGGCCGCATGCGAGGCGCGCGCCTTGAAACGTTCGATAAAGGCGATCTCCTTGGCCAGCATCGCCTGCTGGCGCTCGAACTGCGCCTGCTGCTGCTTGTCCGCGATCGCGCGCTGCTGCTGATAGAATTCGTAATTGCCGGAATAGGCGGTGAGCGACCCGCCGTCGATCTCCACCACCTTGTTGACGATGCGGTTCATGAACTCGCGGTCGTGCGAGGTCATCAGGAGCGCGCCGTCATAATTCTTCAGGAACTGCTCGAGCCAGATCAGGCTTTCCAGGTCGAGATGGTTGCTCGGCTCGTCGAGCAGCATGGCGTCGGGCCGCATCAGCAGAATGCGTGCCAGCGCCACGCGCATCTTCCAGCCGCCGGAGAGTTTTCCGACGTCGCCGTCCATCATCTCCTGCGAGAAACCGAGACCGTCGAGCACTTCCCGCGCCCGGCCGTCGAGTGCATAGCCGTCGAGTTCCTCGAAGCGGTGCTGCGCCTCGCCATAGCGTTCGATGATCTCGTCCATCCGGTCCGCCTGGTCGGGATCAGCCATAGCCGCCTCCAGCGCCGCCATCTCGGCCGCCACTTCGCTCACCGGCCCGGCGCCGTTCATCACTTCGGCCACCGCGCTGCGGCCGTCCATATCGCCGACATCCTGGCTGAAATAGCCGATGGTGACGCCGCGATCGACCTGCACCTGGCCCTCGTCGGGCTGCTCCTGCCCGGTGATCATGCGAAACAGCGTCGTCTTGCCGGCGCCGTTGGGGCCGACGAGCCCGACCTTCTCGCCTTTCTGCAAGGCGGCCGACGCCTCGATGAAGACAAGCTGACGACCGTTCTGCTTGCCGATGTTTTCCAGTCTGATCATGAGTGGTCCGGGAGGCTGATGTGAGGGTGCGGGAGTTGCCCCGGCCCATACGCGAATGACAGCGGCGAGGAAAGAGGCAGAAGCGCCGCAGCGGGCGCGGCGCTCTTACGCTTCCCACGGCGGAGGAGGGAGAAGTGCCCTCCAGACACACTTCAGAAACAAGATTCAACATCCGGGAAAAACTGGAGAAAAGCGGTGCTGCGATAACCACCCCCGCGGCGGCCGGAACCGGTCGCGGCGCAACGCAAAGGGATGGTCCCGAAAATGAAACCACGTTCGACCGGATGGATGGGTGCCCTGCTTGGCATTTCGTTTGCCATCAATGCGGTCGCACCGTCGGGTGCGGAAGCGGCGGTTACCCGCAGCGAGTCCTGCAGCCGGCTCGGTCTTCAACTCGACGGAGCCATCGAGACGAAAAACGACCTCGGTGCCAGTGCGATCCATCTGGCCGAGGCAACCGCGCTCCAGAACAAGGCCAGCCGTTTTTGTGCCGAACGCAAGGAGGCGCAGGGCATCCGTACCTTCGCCAACGCCTTGAAACTTCTGGGCGTGACACCGGTCGATCTGAACCAGTGACGTCCACCATCTATCTCTGAAACAAGGAAGCCTTTCATGAACAAGCCTCTCCTCTCCGCGCTCGGCCTGGCCATTGCACTCGGTCTCGCAATGCCGGTTCTCGGCGCCAGCACCGCCAACGCGGCCGCCACCACCGCGGCAGCCTCGACCGCGGCTCCGCTCGCTGCCGCTGCCGTGAAGAAGCCGGTCAAGGCGGCCGCGCACAAGCATGTCAAGCATCGCAAGCACGCCAGCAGGCATGTGAAGAAGCCTGTACGCAAGCACAGCCACAAGCACGCCGTCAGGAAGCACAAGGCCGCGGCTTGATCTTCTCAAGCCCGAACAAGGAGATAGAACGGTATCTTGAATCCCTTGATCGTTTTTTCCTGACGTCGTCCCAGGGAAAAGCCGCCCTCGCGCAAGCGACGGCGGCTTTTCTTTTCGGACTGGGCTGAAGGCTTTCCTTCTCTGCTGCCGAGAAGGTAACGCGCTCACTGCAACTGCGGCTTCTTCAGGAAACTGTCGCGATCGGCGGATTTGACGCGCAGCCAGGTTTCACGGCCGTCGCGCAGGACCCGCATCGGGATCTCGGCCCCGGCCGAACCGCTCTCCCATAGTTTGCGATAGAAATCGGCCAGCCCGTCGACCGCGCCGTCTCGTATGTCGGAGATGACGTCGCCCTCGCGCAGGCCCGCCTTGGCGGCCGGACCGCCTTCGGTCACGCTCATCACCACCACCCGGCCGTCGCTTTCGGCCGAGAGGGCGCCGAGCCATGGCCGTGGCGGCCGCGCCACCTGGCCGCGCGTCAGGAGATCGTCGAGGATGGGCGGCAACAGGTCGATCGGCACCACCATGTTGATATCGGCGACCTCGCCGTTGCGGCTCATCTGCAGGCGCAGCGACCCGACGCCGAGCAGCGCGCCCTTTGCATCGAACAGCGCCGCGCCGCCCCAGGAAGGATGCGCCGGCTCAATGAAGATCGCTTCCTCGAGCAGGTATTCCCAATAGCCGGCGAATTCCTGCTTGGTGACGATCCTGGCCTGAACCGACTGGCCGATGCCGTCGGCGAGCACCACGTTGTCCCCGATTTTGGCTCTGCCGGCGTCGCCCAGCGCCACCGCCGGCAGGCCAAGCGGCGCCAGCGCCTGAACCAGGCCAAAGCCCGATTCCTGGTCGTAGGCCAGCGCATGCGCCGGCACGACGCGGCCGTCATGGGTCGTAAGCCACACCTCTTCCGCCTCGGTAATGAGATAGCCGATGGTCAGCACCAACCCATTGTCGCGGATAACGACGCCGCTGCCTTCGCGCAGCGTGCCTAATGCCCCGGCAGTAAAGGCATCGTCTGGAATGGTGGCGCGCACCGCCACGACGGAGCGTCTGTTGGGATTGATGGGCATGCTCTTGTCCTGGACGGGCTTGGGGGTCACGTTCCTATAGGTATGGCACGCGAACCAAGGCGCAAGGGGGGGCATCCCCTCCATCCTTTCGAAGCCCGAAGGGAAGATGAGAGGGATGGTCATTGACAATAGTTCAACGCAAGTTGAACTTTCCCGTTTGCAGCCCTAGCTGTAGGTGCAACTGCCAGTCCCGCTTCCAACCTGTCTCTCCCCACAATACGAGGCCCTGCGATGACCGAATACACTCCGCCGAAAGTATGGACCTGGAACAAGCCGAGCGGCGGCGCCTTCGCCAGCATCAACCGCCCGATCGCCGGCCCGACGCATGACAAGGTGCTGCCGGTGGGCAAGCACCCGTTGCAGCTCTATTCGCTGGCGACGCCCAACGGCGTCAAGGTGACGATCATGCTGGAGGAATTGCTGGCGCTTGGCCACAAGGGCGCCGAATACGACGCCTGGCTGATCAGGATCAACGATGGCGACCAGTTCGGCAGCGGCTTCGTCGAGGTCAATCCGAACTCCAAGATCCCCGCACTGATGGACCGCAGCGGCGCCACGCCCATCCGCGTCTTCGAGTCCGGTTCGATCCTCACCTATCTCGCCGAAAAGTTCGGCGAGTTCCTGCCGACCGACCAGCCGGCGCGCGCCGAGACCCTGTCCTGGCTGTTCTGGCAGATGGGCTCTGCCCCTTATCTCGGCGGCGGCTTCGGTCATTTCTATGCGTACGCGCCGACCAAGATCGAATACGCCATCGACCGCTTTGCCATGGAAACCAAGCGCCAGCTCGACGTGCTCGACCGCCGCCTGGCCGAAACCGAATATCTTTCCGGCGCCGGCTACTCGATCGCCGACATGGCGGTCTGGCCCTGGTATGGCGGACTGGCGCTCGGCCGCATGTACAATGATTCCGGCGAGTTCCTTTCGGTGCAGGATTACAAGAACGTGCAGCGCTGGGCGAAGGCGATCGACGAGCGCCCCGCGGTCAAGCGCGGACGCATGGTAAACCGCGCCTTCGGCGAACCCGCGATGCAGCTGCACGAACGTCACGACGCCAGCGATTTCGACACGAACACGCAGGACAAGCTCGCGGCTGAGTGAGCTGCGAGGGCGGGCAGCGGCGCTGCCCGCCCTCCGTTTGATTTTGCGAAAGCGTCGATGACGGCAACGTCTCACCTGGAGGCGTGGACATCGCGCCGATCCGCTCCGCGCCGTCCAAGACGGCAATGCGTCTTCTTCTATCATCGTCCGACGTCAACAGCGGTCCTCTCACACAGGACCCATAGAAATCTGTTGCGCAAATGCCGGCCGGGGCGCAACGTGTTGCCAGCAGATCGATGCAAGCGAGCAAATCGATCCTGCGGCGCGGCGTCCTTGTCGCGCAGGGCATGCCTAGGGTTGCCGCGGCGTCCTTTTTGGGCGCGAGCACGCGGCCTTGGTTTGGTCGAGGGAACAAATGACGCTCACGCTGATCGGGGCCGGCTTCGGCCGCACCGGTACATGGTCGACCTTCGTCGCGCTGAACAGGCTCGGCCTGCCCTGCTACCACATGCAGGAAGTGATCCTGAACAAGGCCAACAAGGGCCATCTCGATTTCTGGCGCAAGGTGGCCAACAGCCCGCCCGGCACGCAGCAAGACTGGAGCCGGGTATTCGGCAATTACAAGGCGACGGTCGACAATCCAGGCTGCTGCGTGTGGCGCGAACTGATGGCCGCCTATCCCGACGCCAAGGTGCTGCTCACCTTGCACCCGCGCGGCGCGGAAGCCTGGTACGAGAGCACCATCGACACGATCTACTTCACCGAGAATGTCTGGCAGTTCAAGATCCTGGAATGGCTGACGCCGTTCGGCCGGAAATTCGGCGACATGTCACGCAGGCTGATCTGGGGCCGCACGCTAGCCGGCGTCATGGGCAACCGCGCCAAGGCCGTGGAGCGCTACAACGCATATGTCGAGGAAGTGAAGGCGGCGGTGCCGCCGGAAAAGCTGCTGGTGTTCAAGGTCAGCGAAGGCTGGGCCCCGCTCTGCCACTTCCTCGACGTGGCGCAACCGAACGAGCCCTTCCCCAATCTCAACGACCGCGAGGCCATCAAGAAGATCATCGCCGACATCATCAAGGGCTCCTACATCATGCTGGCGCTAAGCGTGGCGGCCGTTATCGCGGTGATCGCGGCGCTATGGTGGTGGCTGGGGTAGTTGGGCGCCGTTCGTCGATCCCTCGATGCAGCGGGAGCGAAGCGACGAAGGCTTTGCGATCCAGGCCACGCGATTGCGAAAAAGCGCTGCGGTCAAAACAAGGGCGTCGTTGTCGATACCGCCAAGCAGGCTGAATCGCGCGATCACCGCGTTAATTGGTGCCGCCGTCCGAGGACCGTCGTACCCGAATCTCGATACGCCGGCGTTCCCGAACATCGCCAACGTGGCTGCCGTCGGCGATAATGTCTCCCGGCATTACGAGCTGTGCCGCTGACAACGGAATGATCTTCACACTGCCCAGCCGTCCCGTCTGGATCAGCGCGTTCGCTACCGCGATAGCGCGCGAGAGCCCCAGCCCCGCATTGTCGGCCGGGGTCAAATCGCTGATAGCGCTGGCTCCGTTCATCGCCGAGATCGCAACCGCATCGAGGTTGGACGGCTTGGCCGGATTGATTTTCTGCTCATCCGTGTGACCGACGATCTCGACGACATCGACTTTGTAGCGTGTCAGCAAAGACAGAACGTCGTCCGTGACCTTGGTCTGCAAACGAGCCCGGAACGCGTCGGTGAGAGCAGCGCTGCCACGTTCAAATGTATAGCCGTCGTCGCTCAACGTTATCATCGGCGGCCACTGCATCGACGATTCAGCGTCCGCGCTCCTGTCGTTGGAGGCCGAGAGCATCTTTTCAAGTCGGTCCAGCAGACGGGGGTCGGCGGCCTTGGCTTCGCTGATTTCGAGCAGCAATTTCCGCAGCGTCGGGTCTGACGTCGGCGCGGCATCGATGCCCTTTTCCGTAAGCCCGTCGATCACCGCTTTGGCCGCAACGAGCTCGGTCCAGTTGGCTGGCGGCAAAGGAAGCGCCGCTTTTGGAAACAGCGCCTGCAGGCGCGCCAGTTCGGCACGCATGTCGGCAAGCTGGCCCACCGTGATGTCCAGGTTCGCGGAGGCCTGCAGCTCGGCGATCCTCTCATCTTTTCGCTGTGCGATGCTGGCCGAGACCAGAAGGAGGCAGAAAAGCAGAAGGAGGAGAAGCTCGGCCATTGTGAGCCCAAGCACCACGCCTCGGCGATGGCCGCGTTCCCCTTCGGCGATAAGCGAGGAAGGCATCTTCATCGACATCGTCCCACACTGACCATGCAATGCGCTTTAGCCGCCACGCCAGAGCCGTCTGAATAGACCCTGCCGCGTCGGCGCTCGATCATAACCCTCAAATGTCGCCGCAAGTTTGTCGAGCACATCGCTGGCCCGAAGCGCTTCCGCCGTGGACTGTTCCAGCCCGCGCCGAAGCTCCGCCACATCGCCAAGACGGGAAGAGAAATCGCTCATGGCGGTTTCGATCGCCCGCTGCAAACCGGCCACGACCGGCTCCAGCCGAACCTCGATGACCTTGTCGGGTGTCGACATGCCAGCGAGCTTGTCGGCCATCATCTGTGTCGCGGTCGCAATCTGCGTGCTGGCGCTGGTCAGGATGGCGTTGATATCGTGAACTGCCTTGGCTGTCTGGTCGATGCCGCCCCGCAGCTCCTTGGTGTCTATTCCGCTCTGCATCGCCAGCGAGGATGCCCTGATGTGCTCGGAAGCTTCCTTGGCGAGCAGGTCCAGAGACTGGACCAGGGATTTCGCCGAGGTTTCCACTTGCGTTCGTATCTCGTGATAGCCCTCTTGCAGCATCTGCTGGTTGGAGCGTTGGAAATGGTTCATCTCGCTCAGGATGCCATCGAGTTCCCGGCGCACCTTGCGGGACGCTTCTGCGAGCTCGAGACGTGACACGCGTTCCACTTCCATAGGGTCGCGCCGGAGCTGATTGAAGACGATGCGAAATGCAATGCCGGCGATGGTGGAGGCAACCGCGATGCCGAAATTGCGCACGATCTCGTCGACCGCGCCACCGCCTCCATATTGGTAAAGCGAAACGGCGAGGCTGGTGAGCGTGAAGATGAAGCCCATATAGTAGAAGTTGTCTCCGGTTTGGTCGTCGCGCAGCCGGAGCCCGCGCGCGATCATGATCATCGCCGCGTAGCCCATCATCAGCGCGATCGGCACGAAGGTAACGACGAATGCCGACACGGAAAGTGATTTGGCCACGACGATGTAGGCGGCGCCCAGGCCGGTAAAGACGATAAAGACCAGTGGCGCCGCAGCGTCCAACTGCCGGCTGGCCACGCGCGGCCGCCTCACCCTTCAACTCCTTGCAACGACTTGGCAGAGCTGAAAACGCCGTGATTGTAATCAATCCACTGCTGCCAGAATGCCATCAACGCGACGCTGTCGACGGGCGACTTCGCCCGGCGTATGAGCCAGATCGACACATCGCTGCCGGCGAGATCCGTAGCGAAGCGGTTTGCCGCGGGCGACTTTTTGAAGGCATCGAAATCTGTGGCGCCGCGGTAGTGAGAGAAGAATTCGGTATTCTCGAACATGTCCGAAACGACAATCAGCCGCGAGGGGACCGCACGCGTTTTCTGGGCGACCAGATGGCTGACGGCTATCGACTGAATGCCGGCCATGATCGGCGAGCTGTCGGCCTTGTTTGCCTCGACCGCTTTTTCAAGCGCAACCAGCAGCGGCTGGCCGAATCCCGCTTGCCAACGCTCTCGCGCCAGCGCCGCATTGCCGGTGAAAGCACTGAGGTCGCCGCCATTGCCGGGGTTGCACAGCGAGAAGAGTTCTTTCGTATAGGGTACCGCTGATGTAAGGGCCCTGATCTCGAGCAAGCCACCGCGCTGGATGCCGGAGGCGGTATCGCGCAGCAGGGTCTGGATGTTCAGTTTGGTGACGTCAGCGATTGCATCCGTGGTATCGATCAGGATGATGGTTTGCGACGCAGCTCCGACGACCGGGCAAAGCCGATCGTCAAGTTCGACGAGTTGCGAGCGCGCCGAGACATAGACGTAGGTAAAGCCTATCGCGGCGGCAATGAGGCCGAGCGCGAATAGAATAATCCAGCCCCAGTTGACAAGGTTGGAAGGCGAGCGCCGGGACCGTCGACCGCTCATTGGGCTTCAGGCACCAGCACATCCAGTTCGCGATACTGCTTCAACGCAGCCTCGAACTGTTCACCCAGGGCGACCAGCATCTTGTCGAGGTCGCCTTGCGCATCCTTGATGGAAGCTTGCAATTCGTCGCTGTTCCATTCCCCGTCGCGGAAATACTGGACGCCGATGCGGCCGAGTTGGTATGGCCGCGAAAAGCGCTCCGGCGCGGGTGTCGTGCGTACAGCGATATTGGCGTCCCTGTAGATTCGGAACAGGCTGTTTGCCGCACGTTCAAGCTGAGCTTGGTGGGCGTCGAACAGCCCAACCAACCGAGAGCGATGGGCCACGATCGCATCGTGTTCTGTCCGCTGCTTGCTGAGGTCGGCGCGCGCATCGGCGAGTTCGTCCTCATAACCACTGCGAACATCGGAAAGCTCGCCGATCAGGCCTTGCCGCTTGTTTCGATAATTTGCCCGCGCCTCGTCAAGCCGGTGATCAACCGTGGCGTAGCCTGGATAAGTGTCACGCATGCTGAGCCCATCGATCAGGGCAAAGAGTGAAAACATCACACCGAGGAAGAAGAGTATCCAGGAGCGAAATTCGTTCAGCGCGAATGGCGCGCTTAGCAAGCGTCGCATCACCTCGTCGCCATTGGTCGCGATCGTTCCGGCAACCTCGCGGTAATGCGCCAGACCAAGATTGATGGCAATCGCTGCGCCGATATAGGCCGCGATGGCGAGAATGCCGACAAACTTACGGAAAATCGAGCGATGCGCGATCTCGCGCACGCCATAGAGGGCGAACATCAGCGCGACGCCGACATTGAGAATCGCGAAGATCAGCGCCTCGACGATGCCGCCGACCAGCCCGAGCTCGTTTCGCTTTGCAAGCAGTTCGCCATTGATGACGAGCTCTGCCATCACCAGCGCCACCACAAAGAGCCATTTCAACGTCGTACCGATGGCGGTGGTCTTCTTGCAGGGCCGGCGAAGCCCGTTCTGATCCTTGAAATCACGATGCCAGGACTCTGCCTCCTTCAGATCGCGACGCAGCCCATGCAGATCATCGATTCCCATCTGCAATTCGGCTTTCAAGTCGGAGAGACCAGCCGTGGATGCCGCTTTTATATTGGCAAAGCGCGATTCAAAGTCGAGGTCGATGAGACGCTGCCTGAACCCCGCAAGTTGGTTCTCCAGATGATCGTGGGATTGTTTCTGGGCGGCTCCGACCAATTCGACGATATCGTTTTCAACGGCATCGTAAGGTAGGTCATCGCTTTGAGGCAGATTCTCCCTGCCCCGCTTCTCGCCTTTCTCCGCAAGCCGCATATCCGTTGCAATGCGCTGGACGTCGATGTCGGGGAATGACTCTGTCGTCGGCCTATAGGCATGCGGCGGCCGCAACAGCCGTTGCTTGAGCTTTTCCAGTGACCCGAACATTCCACCCCACGTACACTCTTCCGACCACCCGGATCGAGGCTAGCGGTAAGCTCCGGATTCTTCAACGAGTTTCGCCCAATCGAAAGTGGAGCTTTTGCGGACGCAAAAGCACGGCAATTCCATCAGAATGACTGTCTACTGCTAGGGAGCCGTATTTTACGCTGCGCCGTATACTGTATGGTCGCTGTCGCCGAAGGGCGGAGAAAAAGAGAGCGGGCATTCTGCTTCGCCAAACGCCGCCCCTCACCGCAACTCCACCCACACCGGCGCGTGGTCGCTGGCGCCGTCCTCACCGCGCACGTCGCGGTCGATGCCGGCAGCCTTGAGCTTGCGGGCGAGCTTCTTCGACAGGAGGATATGGTCGAGCCGCAAGCCCGCATCGCGCGGCCAGCGGTTCCGCCGGTAATCCCAGAAGGTGTAGAGCGTCTCTTTGGGGTACACTTTGCGCAGTGCGTCCGTCCAGCCTTGCTCGATGAGCGCCGCAAAGGCTGCCCGGCTTTCCGGCTGTACCAGCGCGTTATCGTCGTAGGAGCGCGTGGCATAGATATCGCGCGGCTCGGGCACGATGTTGTAGTCGCCCGCCAGCACCACCGGCAGACCGGTGTCGAGCAGTTGTGCCGCATGCGCGGCGAACCTGTCATGCCAGGCGAGCTTGTACTGGAATTTCGGTCCCGGTCGCGGATTGCCGTTCGGCGCGTACAGGCAGCCGATGACGATTCCGTTCACCGCCGCCTCGATGTAGCGGCTCTGCCTGTCGGCATCGTCGCCGGGCAGCACATCGCGCGTCAGCACCGGCTCGGCGCCCCGCGCCAGTATGGCGACGCCGTTCCAGGTCGGCTCCCCCTTCCACACCGCGCCGTAGCCGGCATCGGCCAAGGCAGTGCGCGGAAACTGCATATCGCGCGCCTTCAACTCCTGCAGGCAGACGACATCGGGTCTTGCCGCCGCCAGCCAGGTCAGCAGATTCTTCAGTCGGCTGTTGACGTTATTGATGTTGAAGGAGGCGATTTTCATCGGCGGGTCAAGAGACGAGCTTGCCCGTCCAAGCCTTCACCGTTTCGGCCAGCGTCTTCAGATGATCGGCGGTCGAAAACCCCGAGATGCTCTTGCGCGGCTTCAGATCGTGGTCGCCATCCTCCAACCATACGATCTCGATGCTGTCGGAGAGCCCATAGCCGGCCACCTCGTCGGGCGTGCCGAACTCGTCGCGCGTGCCCTGGAAGATCAGCGTCGGTATCGTCAACCCGGCCAGATGCTTGGTCCGCAACTGCTCTGGCTTGCCGGGCGGGTGGAAGGGATAGCCGAGGCAAAGCAGGCCCGAGATTTCGCCCCTGGCAAACATCTCGTCCGCCACCATCGAGGCGACGCGACCGCCCATCGATTTGCCGCCGATGATCAACGTCCCGGTCACGCCCCTCGCCCTGAGGTCGGCGATCGCCTTGATGTATTCCGGGTTCACTGCCTCGGCGCGCGGCGGCGGCTTGCGGTGGCCATAGCGGCGGGACGCCATATAGTGGAACTCGAACCGCGCGACCTGAAAGCCTACTGCCGCCACCGCCTTGGCGGTGGCGGTCATCGAAGGAGAATCCATCGACGCGCCGGCGCCATGCGCGAGCAGGATGGTGACGGGAGCTGTGTCGTCGCCGTCGAAGAGGAAGGTGGTCATGGAATAGGGCTCCCGTGGCTCGGCGTTGGTGACCCCTTCTCCCCTTGTGGGACCCGAAGGGCGGCGAGACCGTTGGCTCGCCCCGGGGGTGGTCTCGCGAAGCTCGGTCGGATGACGGGTGTTCCAGGGAACGCAAACGCCTCATTCCGTGACGCACCCCTCAACCGTCTCGGCGCTGCGCACCGATCCACCTTCTCCCACAGGGGAGAAGGAAAAGAGCCTTAGCCCGCCGTCCGCGCCAGCTGCATGTCCACGAACTGCACGCCCTTGGCCGCAACTCCAGCCCACTCCGACTCCGCGTCGAGCTCCAGATACCGCGCCCACAGCCGCCGCGCTTCCAGCAAATTGCCGGCGTCGAATTCGAGCCGGGCGAGATTGAAAACCGGATCGGCGTAATTGCCGTCGAGCGCGATCGCCTTCCACAAGTGCCTTCGCGCCGACGCCGTCTTGCCCTCCTCGCTCATCAGCCCGGCGAGATTGAACCAGGCCTCGACGAAAGCCGGATCGAGCTTGATCGCGCGCGCATAGTCATGGGCCGCTTCCGCCGGGTGGCCGCCGGCGCGCAGGCAGTTGGCGCGGTTGAAGGCGGCGATCGCGTCGCCTGGATCGATGGCAAGGCAGCGCTGGTAGAGCGCGGCGGCACCATCATGGTCGCCGCCCTCCTCCGCCGCTTCGGCCTCGGCGAACAGCTCTTCCAGCGGATCGTCGTCGGAGGCGCCGAGATCGAACAGCAATTGCCCGTCGAGCTCGCTCTCGCCGCCATCCAGATAGATCGCATCGGGCCGCCCGGATGCCGAGCCGACCGCGAGCGACTTGGCGGTGAGCGAAGCCACCGGGCCGGAACGATGCACCGAGCGCGCGATCGCGCCCCATGTCGCGCCACCGGCGACCAGCCCGGCATATTTGCGCGCCAGGATCAGGTCGCGGAAGGAATAGGGTTCCGAGTCATGTTCGAAGGCATCGAACAGCGACAAGAGATCGAGGTCGGCGCCGGATAGCTGCGACTGATCGATCAGCGATTGCCGCGACAGCGAGGAGGCCTCAGGCGCCTTCATCAGTCCGAGCAGGCGCAGAAAACCGTTCTCGCTGAGCAATGTGCGCCCGGCGCCGCGCTCGGCGGCGACGCGGCGTTCGACCTCGACATCGCCGGTCTTCGTGAGCCCGGCTTTGACCAGCCCGGCCTTGACCAGCAGACCGCGACCGAACACGACATGCGTGGTGCGCCGGATGACACCGCGCCTGAGTTCGCCATGCTGGCGCGCGACCTCGCGCGCCGCCAGCCTGAGCGGAAACGCCGCCAGCGCGCCGATCGTGCCGAATATCGCGCCGGCTGGTGCCGTCACTTCTTGCTCTTGCCGACCGCCTTCAGCAGGTTGGCTTTCAGCGGATTTTCAGCAGCGCCGCCCACAGCCGTCTTTTTGGCGGGCTTGGCGGGCGTCTCGTCGGCCTTGCTCTTCGACTTGGCCGGCGGCTTCGACTGCGACAGGCTCGCCTTCAGCGCATCCATCAAATTGATGACGTTGCCGCGCTCGGGTGCCGCCGCGATGATGGGCTTGTGGCCCTTCAGCTTCTCGCGGATCATCGCCATCAGCGCGATCTCATAGCGATCCTCGTAGTTCTTCGGATCGAAGGTGGTTTCCTTCTGCTTGATCAGCGCTTCGGCCAGTTGCAGCATTTCAGGATCCGGGTTGCCCGCAGGGATGTTGCCGAAATATTCAGCCGTGCCGCGCACTTCGTTCGGGTTCCTCAACGTACACACGAACATGCCGTTTTCGCGCGCGCCGATCGTCACCACGCGCTCGCGGCTGGACAGGACCAGCCGGGCGATCGCCAGCTTGCCGGATTTGCGCATCGCTTCGCGCAGCACGGCGAAAGTCTCCTCCGCCATCGCGCCGTCCGGCGCCATGTAATAGGGCGCGTCCTGGTAGATGACGTCGACCTCGTCCTCGTCGACGAAGGCCTCGATGTTCATCGTGTGGTTGGATTCGATGCGCACCGCGTCGAGGTCGCTATCGTCGATGATGATGTACTGCTTGTCCTCGTACTCGTAGCCCTTGACCAGGTCCGAACGCTCGACCAGTCCGAGTTCCGGATCGACCGGCTTCATGTTGATGCGGTTGTGGGTCTTCTTGTGCAACTGGTTGAACGAGATGCGCTCGCTGGCGCTGGTGGCGGGGTATAGCCGCACCGGACAGCTCACCAGACTGAGCTTGAGGTAACCTTTCCAACTTGCCCTGGGCGCCATGATGAACTCCTACGCGGCCATGCACTGAAACTTTTCGCAGCGCTTTCGTCCGAAGGACGAACAAGGCTGCGTAAATCCTACACCGACCCCGCACCTTACCGGCAAATCCTGACGAAATGTTTTAGGACGCCGGAAGGGCCGCGAGTAGAGAATAATTCAAATTGTCAAAAGCGTCGATGGACTTGGGTTTCTTCGCCCTCGCGAAGCGGGGAGGAAACCAATCTATTTGAACGTAGGCAAATCCCGAGCAAACTCGTCGATCTCAGCCCACGGATCGCCCGACGTTTCCAAGAGTCCCGGCAGCGACGCATAGTTCAGGTCCTGCGGCGCGTCGATCGTCTCCAGATCCGCCCAGCTCACCGGTGTCGAGGCCGGCAGGTTGGTGCGGGCGCGCAGCGAATAGGGTGCGGCGGAGGTGTGGCCGCGCGCGTTGCGGTGATAGTCGATGAAGATGCGCTTCTTGCGGTTGTCCTTGCCCATTGTGGTGGTGAAGGTGTCCGGCGCGCTTGCCGCCAGATGCGCGGAAATAGCGCTGGTCGCCTGGTGCAGCGTCTTCCAGTTTTGCCTGGCCGTCACTGGCACGGTGATATGGATGCCCTTGCCGCCCGAGGTTTTGGCGAAGGGCACCAGCCCCAGCTCCTCCAGTTCGCCCTTGATGTGCACGGCGGCCTCCACCACTTCGCGCCAGGAGATCCCTTCGCCCGGATCGAGATCGAAGACAATCTGGTCGGGCCTGTCGAGGCTGGTGCGATGCGTACCCCAGGTGTGGAACTCGACCACGCCGAACTGCGCCAGCGCCAGATAGCCCTTCGCGCCCTCGACCGAGAGGTAGGATTTGGTCTCACCCTCGGAATTGGTCGCCTCGAAGGTGGCAACCGAAGGCGGCATGCCGGTGAAGGCATGGCGCTGGAAGAAGCAGTCCTTCGGCAGGCCGGTCGGGCAGCGCACCAGCGACACTGGACGCCCTAGAATATGCGGCAGCATGAAATCCCCGACCAGCGCGTAGTAGACGGCGATGTCGAGCTTGGTGGGCCCGGTCTTGCCGAACAGGCGCCTGGTCGGGTTGGTTACCCAGATCGTGGCGAGGTCAGCCTCCGCGATCAGCCGCTTGCGCTTGGCCGAAACCGGCGTCGACAGGCCGACATCCCTGAGGCCGCGAAACACCGCATGGCGCAGAGCATTGTCCGCCGTGCGGTTGGCGTAATGGATATGGGCTGAAAACAGCGGCTTCACCCAATGCATCTCGCGCATGATTTCGCGCGGCGCGCCTTCGGGCGCCATGGCGCCTGATGTGAGCGGCTCCAGCCGGGCCAGAAGATCGGCCGCGGTCTCGGCGTCGAAGCCGGTGCCGACCTTGCCGCGATAGTGAAGCTCGCCGTCCTCGAATTCGGCAAGGCCAAGCGCCGCCAGCCCCTCGGCTGCATCCGAAACCGTGTAGCCGGCGATGACGAAATCGCCGGTTTGCAGCGCCTTGGTCTTGGTCCAGCTCTTCGTGCGGCCGCTCTGGTAGGCCGCGGTTGCGCGCTTGGAGACGACGCCTTCCAGGCCAAGCTCCGAGGCCTGGTCGTAAAGCCCCTGCCCGTCGCCGCCCACGTGATCGCTGTACTGGATCGCGGAGTTGGCGCGCAGGCCGGCGAGCAGTTCGGCCAGCAGCGCCTTGCGCCTTTCCAGCGGCGCCTTGCGCAAATCCCAGCCGTCGAGATGCAGGAGATCGAAGGCGTAGAAATGCAGCTTGCTGCCGGCGCCCTCCGCCAGCGCGTCCTGCAGAAGCGCGAAGCGGGAAATGCCCTTGCCGTCGAGCACGACGATCTCGCCGTCGATGATGGCCTCCCGGCACGGCAGCTTGGCGAAGGCATGCGGCAGATCGCCATAACGCTTGGTCCAGTCGATGCCGCCGCGGGTGATCAGCCTGACCTCGCCACCTGTCAGATGCGCCATGGTGCGGTAGCCGTCGAACTTGATCTCATGCAGCCAGGACTCGCCGGTGCGGTCGCAAGGATCGTCACCGCCCGGCGGTTTCGGCACCTGTGTCGCCAGCTGCGGCTCTATGCGGGCGGCGGGAGAGGCCTTGACCGCGCCGGGCAAGGCGCCGGGCTTCAGCGTGCCGGGCCTTGGCGCAGCCTTGGCCGGCGGCGGCGCCACCAGCTCCTCGATACGGCGGCCGGATTTCACGCTCTCCGGCCGCTCTTCGAGGATGTCGAGCGTGGGATTGGAAGCGAGATCGCGCTCCTTGAACAGAAGCCAATTCTTCTTGCCCTCCTCTTCGCCGGGCTTCGGCTTCAGCCTGGTCAACATCCAGCCGCCATTGAGCTTTTTCCCGGCCAGCCGGAACTTGAAGGCGCCGGTGCGCAAGCTCTTCTCGACATCCTCCATCGGCGCCCAGCTGCCCGTGTCCCAGACGATCATCGGCCCGCCGCCATACTCGCCTTCGGGAATGACGCCCTCGAAGTCGATATATTCGAGCGGATGGTCCTCGGTCTCGACCGCCAGCCTTTTGTCGGCCGGATTGAGCGAAGGTCCGCGCGGCACCGCCCAGCTCTTCAGCACGCCGCCGACCTCAAGGCGCAGGTCGTAGTGATCCGCCGTGGCATGGTGCTTGTGGACGACGAAGCGGTTGCCCTCCTCGGCGATCAACCCACCCGCCGGTTCCGGCGTCTTCGAGAATTCGCGCTTGGCGCGGTAAGGTTTGAGCTTGGAGGGCGTCGTCATGGCATCGACCGTCGCAAGCCAGCCAATTGCAACAACAGAGCGCCATGCCTGCTCGAACGGTCCGATGCGGCATGTATCAGGGTGACTAGCCGAAACGTCGCTGCCAACCAGTCACCACGCTCAATCGTCGGCCGCCGGCGTCAGTTCGAGCTCAGCGGGCGACAGGCCCTGCCGCAGCTGGCTCAAGCGGAATTCGTCGACCCAGTAGGCCTCGCCATCGACCAGCACGCGCGCCCTATAGGTGCCGCCTGAAAAACTCTGCGCGGTGATGTAGACCTTGTGGCGGTCGAGCGCCTTGCGCACCGCGGCACGCTTGGAGTTCTGGCTGTTCACGGCACTGGACATGCGCTTCGCCCTCGGTCGCCCTGACACGGAACTCGACCGCTCTTCGCGGTCCGGCGACTGGCCCCAAGGATGGCGGAGAGCGGCGCGGGTGTCAATTTCCTCGCCGCGGCGGCTTCCCTGCAAGACGCAAGCATAGCCGACGGCATCGGCTCGATTATGTCCGCGAACCTGTGGGCTGGAACAGTATGACATCTTGTTTGGCATATGCGCCGAGGCGGCTCGGCGCTTCTGCTTTCCGCATTGTTAACCTCGGCGCGCCTAGGAATAGGCGGGCTCCGGCCGCGGCGCCAATGCGTCAGAGCGGCGCGGGGATGGCGCGGCCATCCAGGAGAACAAGGTTCATGACCGCTTCCGTGCGAAGCAATGACTGTGAAGTGGCTGTTGTCGGCGCCGGACCTTTCGGACTTGGCGTCGCCACGGCGCTCAGGGCAGCTGATGTAGACGTGCTTGCCTTTGGCAGCCCGATGGGCTTTTGGCGCGAGAACATGCCTCGGGGCATGCGGCTTCGCTCGCCCTGGCGCGCAACCTTTATCGGCAACCCGAACGGCTCGCTGTCCCTCGATTCCTACGCCAGCGGCCAGCGCGTCGAATTGCGCGAGCCATTGCTGCGGCAAGATTTCGTCGACTATGGAATGTGGGTTCAGGCTCAGGCGATTCCGGATCTCGACACGCGCATGGTGAGCCTTGTCGAACGGACCAATGCGGGATTCCGGCTGATCCTTGCCGATGGCGATGCGGTTCGCGCCGGCCGCGTCGTCGTCGCCATGGGCCTGAAGAACCAGGAACTGGTGCCCGCCGCCTTCACCGGCCTGCCCTCCGAATTGGTCAGCCATACCAGCGCGCACACCGGATTCGAAGCCTTTGCCGGCAAGCATGTCGCCGTCGTCGGGCGCGGACAAAGCGCCTGCGAATCCGCCGTCCTGCTGAGAAAGGCGGGAGCCGACGTCGAACTCGTCTGCCGAGGCGACATTCATTGGCTGGGCGCGCCGTCCAGCAGCCGGGGCCGCAATGTGCTAGGCGCCGCCGAGGAACTCCTGGCGTCGCCCTCGCGCGTCGGCCCCTTCCCGTTGTCCTGGCTGATCGAGGCGCCGGGTCTCGTGCATGGTTTGCCGGCGGCGGCGCGACGCTGGGTCAATGCGCGTGGCCTCAGGGCCGGCGCGTCGGGCTGGCTGCTGCCGGACTTCGGCGGCATCAAGGTCAAGGCCGGCCGCGTGATCGTCGGCGCCTCCGCCAGCAACTCCGGACTAGACTTGCGGTTCGAGAACGGCTCGACCGCTTACGATCACGTCCTTCTCGCGACCGGCTATCGCATAGACATCGGCAAGCTCGGGCTCTTCGCCCCCGATTTCCTCGATGCGATAGCCTGCCGTGACGGATCGCCTGTCCTTTCCACGGGACTGGAATCGAACATTCCCGGCCTGCATTTTGTCGGCGCCAGCGCGGTCGCGAGTTTTGGCCCGTTGATGCGTTTCACCGCCGCCACCCCGTATGCGGCGCAGGCCGTCACCCGTTTCATACGCACTGCCAGAAGCAAGGGGCAGAACGCACGGCGCTCCACCATGAGACTGGGCGAAGCCTCGGTTCCCGCCGGCCCGAAGCCGCGTTGAGCGTCGCCGGCCCCGCCATGTATCAGCGCGATCAGGCGGGGCTCTCGCCTGTCAAAGCGGAAGAGCTGGGCAACCGGCCGTGCCGGACAGCATGTGAGGATGTAGGCTTGGCGACGTCAGGCGCAGTGTTTCTTGGGGGCGCGCACGGCACGCTTGCCCTGGCGCGCAGCCTCGGCGCGCAAAAAGTGCCCCTCACCTACATCACCAATGATTCGCCGCTGCCGGGCTGGTCGCGATTTGTCGGAGCCACCATCCGCTGGCCCGGCCCAAACGATGAGCGGGCGCTGCCGTTTCTGCTGGAAGCGGCGCGTAAACACCGGCTGGAGGGATGCCTCATGATCCCGGCCGCCGATCCAGAGGTTCGCCTGGTCTCGGAAAACCTCGCCGCCCTGTCGGCGATCTATAAGATCTTGCTGCCTTCCTGGGATGCGTTGCAGTGGGTCTGCGACAAGCCGTTCCTCTACAGGCGGGCAACCGAGTTGCGGCTGTCCATTCCAAGGACCTATGATATCGCATCCATGGCGCAGGCCTCATCCCTGGACATGGTTTTTCCGGTCGTTCTCAAGCCTCACATGGGCGGCGGCAACACCCGCATCGCCAGGGCCAAGGTCGTCCAGGCCGACGACAGGACCTCGTTTCTTGCCGCCTATCGCGACGCGGCCGAACAGGTCGGCGGCCAAAACGTCGTCGTGCAGGAGCGCGTGCCGGGCGGGGGAGAAAGCCAATTCTCTTACGCCGCGCTCTGGAACGAGGGCAAGCCGATCGCGGAGTTCACCGCGCGCCGCTCGCGGCAGTATCCGGTCGACTTCGGCTATACCAGCACCTTCGTCGAGATCGTCGACGAGCCCCGCGCCGTCGCTGCCGCGCGCACATTGCTGTCGTCGATCGGCCATAGCGGCCTGGTCGAGGTCGAATTCAAGCACGATTGTCGCGACGGCACGCTCAAGCTTCTCGACGTCAATCCGCGCCCCTGGTCCTGGTTCGGACTTTGCGCGCCCGCCGGCGTCGACCTGGGCGCGATGCTGTGGGAAACAGTGAACGGCCGGGCCACCGCAGCCGCTACCGCTCGCCCGGGAACGGCATGGATGTATCTGGCCCGCGACGTTGTTTCATCCGTGACGCTGATGTGGCGCGGCAGCCTCGGCATCGCGGCCTATCTCAACTCGTTCGCGACGGTTCGATCCTGGGCGGCGTTCGCCTCAAATGATCTGCTGCCGGGGCTGATCGAACTGCCGCTGACGGCATGGCGGGTGCTGACGAGACGGCTGCTGAACCCGGCCGGCCGCCGGCGCTGACAAAATCGCTCTTTATGACGGCCGGTAGTCGAAGATCGCGTAATCGATGGTCCGCACCGCGTCGAGGAAACGCGGCATGGGCGGCGTCACGCGTTGCTGGAAAGACCCAGCATCGTGGATGGCGGGCTTCGCCCATTCGATGGCCCTGTGGCTCGAACTGCCGTAAACGACGAGGCAGGGCCGCGGGTGCCGTTCCAGCGACGACATGAGATTGCCCAGCACGATTTCGAACACGTCCCTGGAAAAGGGATTGTAGAAATAGACCAGCAGCGGCGTCGGCGGGAACTCATACGTCGCGGCATCCGCTTCGATGACCGCAATCTGGCGGCATTTCTGGGCCGGGCTCTTGTATCGCTCGATGTTGCGCCGGGCGATTGCGACGAGCTCCCGCGCGAACTCCACACCGACAATCGCGGCGAACGGGTAGTGCGACGCCAACAGGAGCGTGCGCGACTTGCCCGAACCGATATCGATGAAGGTGTAGTCTGCGAGATCGTCCGTCAGCCTGTCCATGATGAAGGCGAAGGATCTAGGCGACGTGCAGACGCATTCATTGCCCTGGTCCCGGTGCGGTCCGACGACATCGAGCGCGTCGAGCCGGATCGAACCCGCCGTATCGACGCCATTGTCGCGATCCCACCGGCGCGCCAGCCGGTCGGCAACGAGATGGCGGATGTTGCGTGCGACGAAGCGGCCGCTGTCACCAAGGCCATGCCGCCGCACGAGCAGGAACGGTTCGAGAATTCCTCGCTGCCGGACGAACCGCAGCGCCCTTGCGATGCGTCCCCTCGAGCGGTCCTGCAAATTGATGCTGTGCGTTTCACGGTTCATTGCGGATCGGCTCGGTTGCCTGTCAGCGCAAGCGGCGCAGGCCGCGCACCAGGCCTTGGCCGGCCTTGAGCAGCCGCGGTTTGGAGCGAATGAAAAGCTCGATCCGGCAGCGCAGCGAAATATAGGCGGTGGCGCCCCATCCCCGCAGCGTCATCGACTGGCACAGTTCGGCCAGGACCGAACTGGTGGCGCCGATATGCTCCTTATAGCCCTGGCTGCCAACCGAAAGGTCGAAATAGTCGAACCCTTGCCCGCGCCCCCACATCATCAGCTTGCCAAATGTAGTCAGTCCCGGCGGGGCAACGGCATTCTGGTCGATCCCGAGCAACAGGGTATGGAGCGTGCCTTTCCTGACCAGTACATAGATGACGGCGAGCCAGGCTTCCCCTCCGCGCAATCCGAAGATGCGCACCGAGCCGTCGGAAAGGCCATGCAGCGCGGCAACTCGGTAGAAGTCGACGACGGGTTCCTGCGTCAAGAGGTCGAAACGGCCGAGCTCGCGAAACCGCTTCAGTCGCAGTTCAAGGAGCGTGTCAAAGAGCGTTTCCGTCAGCGCCGGCGTGTCGGCCTCGACCAGGCTCAGGCCGCCGAGCTTTTCGAGGCGGCGGCAATGCTTGTGAAAGCTCTTGGCGAAGGAGGGCCTGCAGATCCGCTTGATAAGCGTTTCCGGTTCGCCGTGCAGGACAAGGCCGGAGGTGATCTGGAGGGAATCGTGCGCCGCCGAAAGCAGCGCCAAAGGATTGGCGACTCGTTGGATCTGTTGCGGGATTCCCAAGATATGGATGCGATCCGCCGGTGGCAGCACGGCGCGGACTGCCGCCCATGCGGCGTCGGCGCCTTGCCTGGTCCATGCCCTGTCATCCGCCAGCAGCGGTGCCGAATAATCGCAGACGCCGCAGCTCAACCATTCGATCACGGAGTGGCCCAGCGCCCGGCGCCGCATCAGCGGCAAAAGCATGACCGGCGCGCCCGTGGCGGCGTCGTTGACCTCGACGACAAGCAGTTCCGCGCCTTTGGGCATCAGCCGTTTGGCGATCCCCTCGACCCACGCATAATGCTGATGCGCGGTGCACACGCCATCGGCCTGAAATCGCAGCCAGAGCGGCTTTACAGTGTCGAGGCTGGTGTGCAGCCGGGCTTTGAAGCGCGCGGCTGTACCGGCGCTGGCGGCAGTCGGGGACAATAACCCATCGGATAGATCCGTCTTGGGAGCCGTTCCCGTGGCTTGCCACATGCTTCTCCTGTCCTCCCGGCCGGCCATAAACATCGTCCACGCAAGCAGTGTAAACCCCGCCAACTCAGGACCGCCCCGGGCAGCCGTGCGTTGGAGCGCACGAAAGCCATGGTTGCGGACCAATGGCAGCGCTTGCGATACCCCCGCATCGTAAACCACGGCAAAGTTCGGTCAGGACCAGACCTTTGGCGCCATTATGTTCGTTGCTTTCGCCTACCGGCCGATGGCCGAACTAGTCGAACCTTTGCCCGCGTGCCCAGCTCGTCGACCTGCCATGAGGCCCGGTGAGACGTTGGGCACTTGCGCTCAGGTCGATCGCTAGCATCAAAGCATGAACGGTGCGTTGATGGACACTTAGAAATTGCACCGATCGGTCGTGCCACGTCGGGGCCATTCGTGAGACCACGCCGACGACAAACGGGGCCTTCCCGCCGCGTGCGTCCGTTACACCCTCACTGCCTCGCCTGCCACCGGTCTCTGCTACCGTTTTACCGGGGCGAACGGGACCGACCGCCGCCACCCGCCCAACCAGCTGTCGCGCTGCTGGTCCGGGTGCTCGATGTTCCATATGCGGTGACGCGCGAAATACCATGACGCCGCAAGGACGAAGATTTCGGAGACCGCGGAACCCAACAGCGACCACGGCGGAGGCGCGATTGCCAGCAGGATTGCGATCAGCGTCAGCCCGATTATTGCGCCACCGGTCGTGATGAACGCGACGGTCCGGAAGTCGCCGAGGATCTCAAGGATGATGCGAGGCATGACATAAAGCATGACCGGGATGAAATTCGCGATCACGAAAAGTCCGATGAATCCGACCGAGGCATCCTGGAGGGCCTGGGATTTTATCATCGGCAGGACGAATAGGATGGCACATCCATAGACGAGGCCACCGATCCCCATGACCAGCGACCAGATCTTCGCTTGCGCCCAGACACGGCTTGTTTCGTTATTGCGCATCAGCTTCGCCAGCTCCGGCTGCGTCATGTTGAAGAGAGCAAGGCTGATGATGCGCAGTGGGGCAAACAGCACGAGGACCGCCGCCAGCGGCGCGTAAGCGGCGGGTCCGGCAATGCCCGCGACCAGCAGGGCCAGGCATTGACCCTGGATGTTCGTGGTGGTCGCGCTGAACGCCGACCAGCGCAGCTGCGGCCAGAGCCTTGTATAGCGGCGGCGCGTCGGCATGCGGAAGCTGATGCGAGGTGTGCGGCGCGCCAGCCGAACCAGGACGACGATGCCGAGCAGATTTGCGGCCGCAAGCACATAAAACACGGTTTGCAGCGCGTCCTTCGCCAACCACATGGTCAGTCCGGTCAGGATGATGCCGGTAATCGTGAAAGCGGCGTCGCTGATGGAGACGATCACCTGCTGGCGCCGAGCGAACAGTGCCGTGCGCATGTGGCTGCGCAGCGACCATGCGCCGACGAAGCAGCCGGCGGCGATGCCGCTCGGATCGCCCAGGAGATGCATCAGGATCGCCGTGCTGCCCGCCATCAGCAGCGACACCACAAGCGCCGCTGTTCCGAAGGCCACGTCATGGGCATCGACGCCGGCGCTGTTGGTGCTCTTGCCCATCCATATCGAGGCGGGGACGGCGGTGAGCGATCGGATGTACGACAGGCCGACGCCGCCCATCACCATGCCGATGGCGAAGAGACCGTAACCTTGCGCCGACAGCATGTGCAGCAGCGCGATGTTGAGGGCAAAGTGAAAGCCGCTCTGCATCGCCTCGCCGCCGACCATCAGCACGAGGCGTCGCAGCAGATGGACCGGGAATTTCACGGCCGGGTCTCCGCCTGGCGGGCGGTTGCCGGCCTGCCCGGCCTCGCCATCGTCACTTTCAGCTTGTCGGCGGCGATCGCCGCGATCGCGGCCGCTGCGACCGGTTCGCTGAAGACTGTCTCGTAGCGCGCGCGGCCGGCGGCAATAAAACCGCGCCAGGCCTCGGGCCGCAGGATGATCGCCTGCAATTTCGCGGCAAGGGCGGCGGCGTTGTTCGGCGGAACATGCCAGCCGGTCTCCCCGTCGCTGACCACCTCGACCAGCCCGCCGATCGCCGATACCAGTGGCGGCCGACCATAGGCCATCGCCTCGATGGCGACGCGGCCCAGCGATTCCGGGCGCCGCGACGGAACGGTGACGATGTCGGCCCAGCGGTAGTGTTGCGAGGGGTCCGGTATGAACGGCAGCACGCTGACGCGATCGGCCAATCCCATGGTGTTCACCAGCTCGGCCAAGGCCAGTTCGCGCTCGGTGCTTTCGAAAGCGCCGCCCACCAGCCGCACTTCGATGCGCGAGCGCAATTCCGGCGGCATCGAGGCGACCGCCTCGAGCAGCACTTCCTGGCCCTTGATCCTGTTGATGCGGCCGAGCAGCAGCACCCGCAACGGCCGGCTGCCGTCATAGTGCATCGGCTCGACCGCGGGCGGGCCGGCAACGCCATTATAGACCACATGCGTGCGTGAACGTCCGGCAATGCCGAAAGCGGCGCGCGTGGCGCGTGAATTGAAGATCAGGTCGGCGTGGCTCCAGCGCATCAAGGCGACCAGGATCGTGCGCATGAAACCTTCGGGGATCTCGTGGATATGCAGGACAGCCTTGTGAGGCAGCAGGCGGGCGGCCAGCGCATAGTCGGCCACGATCGAGGTGTTGACATAGACCAGATCGCATTGCCTCAGACGTCGCCATGCCCGCCATAGGGCCAGCGGCAGGCGCGCCATCTCGACGGTCGCGAGGCGCAGGATGGCTTGGCGCCGCAACACCCAGAGCGGCTCGAAGACGATCCGGCTGGCATGCGGTTCGAGGATCTGCACGATCGGCCCGCTGCGCGGCAGCACGACTTCGATGTCGGCGGACGGAAACGCGGCGCGCAGGGCTGCGACGCTTTCCGCGAAGCTTCGGTCGGAGCCATAGAGTTCGTAGCCCTGATGAACGCAGGCAATCCGCATCTTAATATCCCGCCAGGTTCATACCCCATCCAGCATCGCGCGAGGCGGATGGCTGCCGAAGTCCAGGGGCAAGAATCATGCCCGGTCCGCTTTCCCAGGCGGTTAGGCCGAGGAACCCCAGCAACGCCTCGTTTCGATACAGATACGCCCGGAAAGTTGACCGATAATGAAACAACTCCGGCGTTTGGTAAGAATTTTTTACGACGTTCTGCGACAGTTGCTCCCACTCTTGCCCGGCTGGAAGTCGCAGGGTGGGTTCTGGTGCAATGAACATTCCGGAAAGTCCCGTCGGCCATGACATCAAAGCCCTCCATCCTGATCCTGGGAACGCGCGGCATACCCGCGGCCCACGGCGGTTTTGAAACCTTCGCCGAGAAGCTGGCGCTTTTCCTCGCCGGACGCGGCTGGAGGGTCGGCGTTTACTGCCAGGACGAAGTCGAGCGTGTCGAGCACAGGGTGCGCAGCGAAACCTGGCGCGGCATCGAACTCATCCACATCCAGGTCGCCTCGAAAGGTCCGCGCGCGACGCTGGAATTCGACTGGCAATGCGTGCGCGATGCCGTGCGGCGGCCCGGCGTGTGCCTCGTGCTGGGTTACAATGGCGCGCTTTTCCTGACCTGGCTCAGGCTGATGCGGCGCAAGATCATGACCAACATGGACGGCATCGAATGGCGCCGCCCCAAATGGGGCCTGTCGGCGCGAAGCTGGTTCTGGCTCAACGAATGGATCGGCGCCTGGACCTCGCATCGCCTCGTCGCCGATCATCCTGTCATCGCCGATCATTTGGCGACACGCCGGCCGCGCAGCGCGATCGTCACCATCCCCTATGGCGGCGATCCGGTGACGACGGCGCCGGAGGCACCGGTCAGGGCGCTCGGGCTCGAACCTGGAAAGTACCTGATCTCGATCGCGCGCATCGAGCCCGACAACAACATCCTGCCGATCGTCGAAGCCTTTTGCAGCAAAAAGCGCGACATGAAGCTGGTGGTGCTTGGAACGCTCTCGGATGAAATCCCCTATCACGCCGCCATCCGCAAGGCCGCGAACGGCTCGGTGGTCCTGCCCGGGGCCATCTATGACCAGGCGACCGTGAAGGCGCTGCGGTACCACGCGCGCGCCTATATGCATGGCCACACGGTCGGCGGCACCAACCCGTCATTGGTCGAGGCGCTGGCGGCCGGCAACATGGTGATCGCCCACGACAATCCCTACAACAGGTGGACCGCGGGCGCCGCCGCCCTCTATTTCACCGATACCGGCACTTGCGCCGGCCGGATCGATCGGGCCATCGAAGACGACGCCCTGGTCGAGAGTTGCGGTGAGGCCGCCAGGGCGCGCGCCCGCGAAGCCTTCCGCTGGGAAGACGTGCTGCTGGCCTATGAGAATGAAGCCTTCCGGCTGCTCGGCGTCGTCGCCGGCGAGGCCGTTCCGGTCGACCATCCCTCGCACGCATGACGACGTGGTCGCGCCGGCGGGTTCTCGGAGCGGCGCTGTCCACGGCGGCGTTGTTCGCGCCGCTTTCTCCCGTGTCGTCCAGCCTGGCCGCCACCGGCGAATGGCGCTTCCGGCGCGGCGTCAACGCCTTCCCCTGGTTTTCGCTGACGCGCGAATTCCCCGCACCCCGTACCGACTACGACTGGCCTCCATTCCAGCAGCGGCCGGTCCCGACGGCGGCCGATCTGCGCAGGCTGCGCGCGACGGGTCTCGATTTCATCCGCCTGCCGGTCGATCCCGGCCCGTTCCTGGCCGGCGATGCCGGCACGCGCGGCCGTTTGCTGGCGATGCTCGATCGGGCCGTCACCGCCGCTCTCGACGCCGACCTCGGCATCATCGTCAACGTGCAGGCCAATAGCGCGACCCACTATTGGAATCCGGACCGCATGGTCTCCAGCACTGCCGCGCCCGCCTTCGATCTCTATCGGACGCTGATCGGCGAGCTTGCCGGCCGGCTGGCGCGGTTTTCATCGGGCAAGGTCGCGCTGGAGCCGGTCAACGAGCCGCAGCAATCCTGCGAGTCCAACGTCTGGTCGCAGGTCCAGTTCGCGCTCCTGACCGAAGCCAGGGCATCGTCGGTTACCCTGCCGCTGGTCGTGACCGGTGGCTGCGGCTCTATGGTGAGCGGGCTGACCGCGCTCGATCCGGCGCTGCTCTCGCGCTTCGAACCGATCCTGTTCACCTTCCACTTCTATGAGCCCTACCTGTTCAGCCACCAGGGCGCGCCGTGGATGAGCGAACCCGTCTACCGTTCGCTCAACAACGTGCCGTGGCCCGCCTCGGCCGGTTCGCTCGAGGCGACGCTGGCTTCGGTGCGGGCGCGCATGGCCGAGGACGCCGAAACCTCCGAAGCGGACAAGAAAGCCGCCTACGCGGAAACCGAGCGCGTGCTGAAGGTCTATTTTGACGCCCAGCCCGGCCGCTGGTTCATCGACAAATACCTTAGCCAGGCGCGCGATTGGGCGGATAGCCATGACATCGCGCCCGAACGCATCATCATGGGCGAGTTCGGCGCGCTGCGCACCGACGCCCGCTACGTCGCCGCGCCCGATCCCGACCGCGCCCGCTACATCGCCGACGTCAGGCAAAGCGCAGAGTCGTTCGGCTTTGCCTGGGCCTTCTGGGCCCTCTTCGACGGCATGGGCATGATGGACGACACCACGCGCGCCCTGGACCCGGCGATGATCGAGGCGCTTGGGCTGGAGATGCCGGGCTAGACGGCCTATCCCCGTTGCTTGTCCTTGCTTCCGTCAAGCGGAGGCAGCGATCGCCGAGGCGAAGTCGCGATATGGGCGCAGTGGGCGTCCGAGCAAGGCGGTCAGGCGCTCGACGTCGCCGGCCTCAGGCAGCATCCCGTTGGTCAAGAACCGCTCGCCCATCAGGCGCATGTCGTAGGCCATCCAGGCGGGCAAGAGCTGCTTGAGATTTTGCTCGAAGCCTTCGGTATTGTCGCCGCCGTAGTTGATCGGGCGGCCAAGCACCTCTGACCAGATTGCGGCGATATCCGTCCCGGTCAGTGTCTCCGGGCCGACGAGGTTGATTCGGTCGAGCGCAAGCGGCTCGGAAGACTGTTCGCGGCGCAGCAACTCGAGGGCGGCGATCTCGGCGATATCACGCACGTCGATCATGGCGAGCCCCTTGGCGCCGATCGGCATTGGGTAGGTGCCGTGGCCGGTGATGACGTCTTCGATCATCAGATCGTTCTGGATGAAGTAGGCCGGGCGCAAGATCGTAGCCTTGAAGTCCATCTCCTCGATCATGCGCTCGACGCCGAACTTGCCCGCGAAATGGGGTACGTTCACATAGACGTCAGCGTGGACCACCGACAGATAGACGATCCGCTCGATGCCGGCAGATCGGGCGACGTTGAGCGCGACCAAAGCTTGGGTGAATTCGTCCGGTACCACGGCGTTCAAGAGGAACAGAGTAGAGACTCCGGACATGGCTTTCCGCAGCGAATCGACATCGAGAAAGTCGCCTTGCACGACGGAGACGCCTGCCGGGAAGTTGGCTTTCGACGGATCGCGGACGAGAGCACGCACATCTGCGTCGCGCTTGACGAGATGTTCGACGACTTGGCGGCCAATGTTGCCCGTGGCGCCGGTAACGAGAATGGTCATGAAATTTCTCCTGTTGGATTGCTTGACAGCTCCAATATGTGTGGCTCACTAACAGCCCAACAGGCGGAAATTTTAGACACGTCGTCTCACTGGTGGAACACACATGGACCTCCTTGCCCTCGCCGATTTCAATCTCGTTGCCCGTCATGGCGGCTTCGGCAAAGCGGCAAGGGCCACCGGCCGGCCCAAGGCAACCCTGTCCCGGCGCGTTGGCGAACTGGAAAGCAGTCTTGATCTGCGCCTGTTTGAACGGGGTGCGCGTAACCTCAAGCTCACCGAAGAAGGACGGGCGCTCTTCGAGCGGACGGGAGCGTTGCTCGCCGAACTCGACGAGACCGCTTCGGCGATTGCCTCGGGCGGTCAGAGACCCAAGGGGAGGCTGCGGATCAGCGCGCCTTTGCATTTTTCTCAGACCGCAATGGGAAGGATCGCCGCGGGGTTTGCCCTCAAATATCCGGAGGTGAGGCTGGAGGTCACGACCGAGGACCGGGCCGTGGACATGATCGAGGAAGGCTATGACCTGGTGATCCGGGTCAATCCGGATCCCGACGAAAGCCTGGTCGGACGGGCGTTTCTGCGCGATCGTCTGGTCGTGGTGGCTCGCCCCGACCTTCCTCGCCCGACCGGTGGACTCGCCGCTCCTGGCGTTGCGCGCGGGGCAGGCGATCTGCAGACATTGCACGTGAAGACACAAGGCGGCCGGTCAACGATCAGGATCGAGCCGGTCGTCGCTTTGTCGACGCTCATCATGGTCCGGGACGCGGTGCGGGCCGGCGTCGGTGCGGCACGTCTTCCCATTTCGTTGGTGAGCCACGACCTGGCTGACGGCACACTGGTAAGTTGGGGGGAGATCGACGGCCCCGAGATCGCTCTATGGACGCTCTACCCCTCTCGACGGCTGCTCAGCGCGCGAGTGTCGGCGTTCATGGACTTTCTAAAACAGGCCTTCCCAAACGGGACGCCCGACGAACTGGCTGCCTATATTGGCAGGTGACGACCGTGCCCGCTTTCGGGCGTGGAAAGTCCTAAGAAGCGCTTTCCCGGCGTCATGGCTGAGCCCCATGTCACATGCGATCCGTCTTTGCGAAACACAGGGGATCAGCCGCTAACGGCGGAGAGGCTGCGCTCTTCGCCGGTCGTCTCCAATTGCGCGCACTGCTTGCGCCTCTTGCCGCGCCACCGCCCGCGCCGGCCGGTACAGCACCAGCGCCAGCACCACGAATTTGGTCAACAGCGTCGTCTTGGAGGCGAGGGTCTCGGAGGTGTTGAGCAGGATCAGCCAGCCCAGCATGGGCAGCCAGATGCCGGGATGGCAGCGGCGTGCCACCTCATGCATGAACAGCACGAAGCCGAACAGCATCAGCAGGGTAAAGAAGGCGCCCTGATAGAGCACCATGCGTATGATCGGGTTCTCGATGCCTTGTTCCAAGCCGTTGATGCGGCGCATGCTTTCGATCAGATCGATATCAGGCCCCACGATCAGGTCGCCCAGCCCTAGATTCTTGAAGAGGTCGAACATTTCGACGCGGGCATTGGCGCTGCCGCTGTCGGACACGAAGCGTTCCAGCAGCGCGTCGAAGAAGCCGTAGGAAAAGAGAAGGGCGACCGCCACCGGCAGCAGCGTGGCGAGCAGGACCGCAAGGGCCGCGCCCAGCAGGCTGACGCGTCCATGCCGCAGATAGGCCACGCCCCTGAAAAGCAGATAGATGCCGCCGAGCGCGAGCGTGATCACCATCGCCGAACGTCCGCCGAACGCGACCAGCGCCGCGGTTTGCAGGCCGATCAGCGAAAGCCGCAGCGGCATCGACAGCGACCGTGAGCCGGAGAGCAGCGCCAGCACATAGACCGCGGTGATCGTGGCATTGGCCAGCGGATGGCCCTGAAGCGCGGTCGAGCGCAGGTCCGTGAACACCTCGCCGTCGAGCCGGTAGGGAAACACCAGCGTCTTGGTCGCGAACTCGAACAGCGCCAGCACCGCATTCGCCGACATCACCGCGTGAACGACCGTCTGCAGCCGCGCGAAGGTCCGGTCGTCGTCCTCGGCCAGCATCAGCACCAGCAGCGCCGCCGTCACGAACGTATCGACCATGCCCGCCATGCCCGGGCGATGCCTGACGACGACCACCACCAGGAGCACGACCGAGATGACCGCCATCAGCGCGCTGGCCGGCCGCCGGTCGGCAACGGCAGCCATATAGCCGACCGGATTGCCGAACGTGCATGAACGCCAGGCAAACACCAGCACCAGGAGATAGGTCGACGGATGGATCTTGGTGGCCGGACTGCCGAGCAGGCCGTCGTAATTGTAGCCCACCAGCCATAGCATGCCGCCGGAAACGGCGAACAGCACCGCCACCGTGACGACCAGGCCGAAGCGGGTCACCCAGTCGATGGAATTGCCGGTGCGGGATGCGGCGGCGGCTTGACCCGGCGCGGCCCAGCCGGCTGCCGGGCTGGCGGGCCGGACGGCGGCCATGTCAGGCCGCCTCGTCGACCAGCAAGGCGCCGGTCGGCAACCGCCCCATGACGGAAATGGCCTGCGAGGCCGCCGCGACATCGCGCATCGGCGTCGAGTTCAGCGTGGCGACGAGCAGGATTTCGTCGGCCATCGCTACCAGCGGCGAGGCATTGAGGTTGTCGGCCAGCGCGCCGCCATCGATGACGACGAGTTCGAAGTTGCGGCCCGCCTGGGCCAACATCTGCTGGGCAAAATAGACGCCCTGCGCTTCCTGGAAGACGGCCTTTGACCGGCCCCTGCCCAAAAGCGCGACATTGCTGCCGGGCGTATACTGGCTCAACGCCTCGATGCCGTATTCGCCGCGCAGCACGTCGAGTACGCCCGGCTGCTGATCTTTCTGGCCGCCGCCGGCATTGGTATCGATGAACAGGATACGGCCGCCCCGGGCGGCCGCGGCATTGGCCAGCAAGCGCGCCACCCTGCCGCGATGCGTGGCGTCCTCGGGCGGCGACGTCACCAGTATGGACGGCACCAGCGGCCAGTCCGGCGGGCGCCGGCCCGACGAGAACATGCGCCTCAGCGCCAGCCCCACAACCGCGTCCGTCTTCTGGCTCGCCGCGGCGGCCGTGCCGCCGAAAGGCCACCAGCGACGGGTGTTGCCCGATTTTGCCGGCACCACGCCAAGCACCGGCGCGTCGATGGCCGATTGCATCTGCGCGCTGGAAAGCACCGTGGGCGAGGAATATTCCGCGATCAGCGCCAGGCCGGTGCCGAGCCCCAGGCCGCAGAAGAGCGCGCCCAGGACAAGCAGCGACAGCGGCGGCCAGCTCTTCTTCAGGGCCGGCATGGCGCTGGAGATGATCCGCGCATTGGTGCTGTCGACGTTGATCTGCTCGCGCGTCTCCTGCACCCGCTGCAGATAGTTGGCGTAGACGGAGCGAACGGCCTCGAGATCGCGCTGCAACTCCCGCAGCTTGACCGAAGCCTGGTCCGTATCGAGCGACTTGGTCTTCATGCCGGCGACCTTGGCCTCCAGCGCCTGCTGGTTGGCCAGCGCCCGCTCGTAGTCGGTCTCGGCAGCCGCCCCGATGCGGCCGAGCTCTCGCCCGATCAGTGCACGCGTATCGCGCAGTTGCTGCTGCGCCGCGATCATCGAGGGATGGCGTGGCCCAAGTTCCGTGCCGAACTGCGATACCTTGTCGACAAGCGTCGCCTCCTGCGCCCTGAGGCTCGAAATCACCGAGGAGCGCATCGCTTCCGAGGTCGCGTCCGGCGCCCCGCCCGACCTGCGCAACTGGTCGACCTGCGCCTTCAGCGCCGCGGTGCGGCTTTGCGCTGCCGAAAGCTGCGTATTCAGCTCGGTCAGTTCCTGGTCGCTGACCAGATTGCCTGCCGCCATCACCATGTTGTTGGCGGACCTGTAGGCCTCGACGGCATTCTCGGCCTGCTGGACGCGCTTGCGCTGCTCATCCAGTCGCGCGGCGATGGCGTCCGAAGCGTCCTTGGCCATCCGCGCGCGTGAGCTCGCCTGATCCGCCAGATAGGCCTGCGCGATCGCATTGGCCAGCATCGCCGACTTCTCGGCGTTCTTGGTGGTGATGATCACCTCGATGACCAGCACTTTGTCCGCTCGCCGCACCGCCAGGCGTGCGCGCAACGCATCGAGCGTCTTGGCAGTCTTGTCGGCTTCGCCCGACCCCGAACCCAGCAATCCGCCGAGTAAGCGTCCCAGCATGCCCTGCCCGTTGAATTCAGGATCCTCGGTCAGGTTGGTCGCCTTGATGGCCCTGAGCAGCACCCCCGTCGACTGGACGACGCTGACCTGGCTTTCCACACGGGTTATGCCGCCGTCGGGCGGCACCTGGCTCGGATTGACGTCGTTGCTGACCACCTGCAGGTCTTGCGGATCGATGATGATTTCCGCCGCCGAGCTGTAGAGCGCCGGCGTCAAAAGCCCATAGAGCAGGGCGCCGAGGGTCAGCAGCGCGGTGATGGCAAAGATGAGGGAACGGCGGCGCATCAATATGCGCTTCACGTCGCCCAGCTCGACGGTCGAGGCCGGGTAGGATGGCGCCAACGGCACCGCTTCGGGCGCGTATTGCATCGCCTCCGGAGCGTATTGTTGCGGCAACGAGAGCAGGGATGATTGCAAGGGTCGCTCCGACAACACTCCATGCGCCTGCAAAGATCAAATTGCGGCTTTGTCTTAGCTATGCTTCCAACTGTTAAAACACTGTTAATTATATTGAGAGCTCTTGTGAATTTTGGCACGGGGTTTGCCTAGAAGAGGCGCGGGTGTTGATACGGCGCGGGCAACGGGGAATGACATGGAATGGGGCAACACTTCATCCGTCCGGCCGTTTCCCGCGTCCAAACACCGGCCCAATACCGAACATCACAACGATGAGGATGCGACATGCAGGTGAGCCTGCGCCTGGACAGCGAATGCCCGCGTGCCTTTCACCTGACGCTGCTGGAGCGCCTGGCGGCGCTGGCGCATGTCGAGGTCTCTGTCGATCTCAGGCCGGCCGAGGGCGGCATACCACCCAGCGCCGCGGCGCTGTTTCAGCTGGAAACGGCCATCCATGGCCTGTCCGCGAACGGGCTGGCGAAACGCCTGCCGCTTTCGGCGCTGGCGCCCTATCAAGCGCGGCCGCCGGCAGCGCCCGATCTGGTGATCGACCTCTGCGGCGACGTGCAGCGCGAAGAAACGCGCGTCTGGCGCGTGACCTATGACGGCGCGGCGGGCGAAGCAGCCCTGCTGGCGCTGATCCTCGATGGGCGAACGCCGATCGCCCGTATAGAGGAAAACGGTGCGTACCTCGCCGAAGGCCGCTTGGGCACCGAATATGGCGGCATCGCGCTTGCCTCGTTCCAGGATATGCTGGCGCGCACCGCGAGCCTGATCCTGGCGGCGATGACCGGCGCCGCGCGGCACGCCCTCTCCGTCCTGCCGGAGCCGGCGCACGGCAATGCCGCGCCCGCCCTGCCGTCCTCCGCCAAGCTTGGCGTCAGGGCCGGCAAGGCGCTGGCGAGGCGCGTCGTCCAGAAGATCTACCATCTCTGCTACAACGCCCCGCACTGGAAGGTCGGCTGGCGGCAAACGCAGGGGCAGGACCTGCTCGACCTGCGGGCGCATCCGGCAACGGGCTGGCAGGTGCTTCCCGACGACGGCAGCCGCTTCTACGCCGACCCATTCCCGATCCTGTATCAGGGCAAGGTGACCCTGTTCGTCGAGGACTATATCCACCGTTTGGGCCGGGCCATCATCTCCGCCGTGCCGTTCGGCCCGTCGGGGCCGATCGGCCGCCCGGAACCGGTGCTCGACCTGCCCTATCACCTGTCCTATCCGTTCGTCTTCGAGCGCGACGGCGAAGTCTGGATGGTGCCGGAGAGCTGCGCCAACCGCACGGTCGACCTCTACCGCGCCACCGCCTTCCCTGGCGGCTGGGTCAAGGAAGCGACGCTGCTGTCAGACATCGTCGCCAGCGACGCCACCCTGGTCGAGCATGGCGGACGATGGTGGCTGTTCGCCACCGTCAGGGACGGCGGCGGCGCCTTTTCCGACGCGCTGCATCTGTGGTCGGCGCCGGACTTTCGCGGACCGTGGACGCCGCACCCCAAAAACCCCGTCCTGATCGACATCGCCTCGGCGCGACCGGCGGGCCGCATGGTAGAACGGGAGGGCCAATTGCTGCGCCCCGTGCAGGACTGCCGCAGGAGCTATGGCGCGGCGCTCGGCATCGCACGCATTGTTCACCTCGATTTGGACGGCATGAGCCAGGTTGTCGAGACCATCTTGACGCCTGGCGCGTTATGGAGCGGGCGCAAGCTGCACACGCTCAACGAGGCGGGCGGCCTTGAATTCATCGACGGTTCCGCGATCGCGCCGCGCTGGAAGCAAACGAGCGGCGGGCGCTGACGACGGCCTGCGCATAAGGTCGATACGGCCCTCTGGCAAAAAGCCCCCGCCAGTCATGGCCGGCGGGGTGAGGCTCTGGAGTAAGCCGGAATCGGTCCGGCATGGATCAACGTATGGAGCGGTGGTTGGTTGCGGCGCCAGAAGCGCATTCCCTTTCCCTTTTTTGGGCCCTTGTGCAAGAACGGCCCCTCGCCCCAGCCGCAATCCCGCCTTTCTTGTCGCGAAATTTTCCTCCTCCGTATGCATGTTGTAAGTCGTTTAATCCGGGATAGATTGGATCCAGAAGTGCGCCAAAACGATCGCGCCGGGAGGAATTCGCCATGTCCGACAGCGCCCTGCCGCTGGTCATCAGCGCGCCCGAACCGCGCACGCTCGACCTCATCTTCACGCCGCCGCAGCTGGCGCGCTTCAAGGCGAAATATCGCATCGTCGAGACGACGCCGGACGGCGTGGCGAAACTGCCGGCCGATGTGCTAGCCGAGGCCCGCTACATCGTCGGCCAGCCGCCGATCGCGGCCGAGACGCTGGAGAAGATGAAGGCGCTGCGCTGCGTCTTCAATGTCGAGAGCAACCTCATCGACAACATGCCCTATGAAACGCTGTTCGCGCGCGGCATCCATGTCGTCACAACGGGCCTGGTCTTCGCCGAGCCGGTGGCCGAGCTCGGCCTTGCCATGGCGCTCAACCTCGCCCGCGGCATCGTCGATGCCGACCTTGCCTTCCGCAAGGGCGAGGAATTGTGGGGCGGCGACGGCAACCGGACGGCGCGGCTGTTGTCAGGCGCCGATGTCGGCATCATCGGCTTCGGCGATCTCGGCCGCGCGCTGAACCGGCTGCTGTCGGGTTTCCGCACCAGGACAAAAGTCTTCGATCCCTGGCTGCCGCCGTCGATCCTAATCGACAATGGCGTCGAGCCGGCCGCGATGGACGAGGTGCTGTCCGCCAGCGACTTCGTCTTCGTCGTCGCCTCGGTGACCAGCGAGAACCAGGGCTTCCTCGGCGCCGACGCCTTCGCCAGGATGCGCAAAGGCGCGGCCTTCATCCTGCTCAGCCGCGCCGGCGTGGTCGACTTCCCCGCTTTGATGGCGGCGGTGAAGGGCGGCCACATCCTCGCCGCCAGCGACGTCTTCCCCGAGGAGCCGCTGGCGCGGGACCACCCGGTGCGCGCCTTGCCCGGCTTCCTGCGCTCGGCCCACCGCGCCGGGGCGCTCGACATCGCCTTCAAGCGCATGGGCGACATGGTGCTGGAGGACATGGACCTGATCGACCGCGGCCTGCCGCCGCTGCGCTCCAAGCGCGCCGAGCGCGAAACGGTCTCGCGCATGCGCTCAAAGCCGGTGGACAGGAACTGACAGGGCGGCGACGTCCCTCGCGTCGCTTGACAAAAGCATGGCCAGCGACGACCCTCGCCCGGCCCATCTGGGGGCTCGGCAAGCGGCAGGGACCGTCGGCGGTAATGGCGCAGCTGGCGGGCTCAAGGCCAATCGGTCCGGCCGGCCAAGCGGTCCGGTTCTCTTTTTTCGCCATGGCAAGGCGGCAAGAGCGGCCCTCGCCATGAGGCTGTCGAAAACGCGACGGAGCGCGATGCTCAACACGATCGATTATGGCGGCAAGGAAGCCGATATCGTCCACGCGCTGGAGGAAGACATCATCTTCGGCAGGCTGGCGCCCGGCGCGCGCCTAGTCGAGGACGTGCTGCTCGCCCGCTTCCCGGTGTCGCGCCATACCATTCGACAGGCGCTCTATCAGCTCGAAAGGCTAGGCGTCGTCACGCGCGAGCGCAACAAGGGCGCCATGGTGCGGCGGCTGTCGCCCGACGAGGTACGGCAGATCTACGAGGTGCGCGAGATGCTGCAGCGCCAGGCGGCGCTGATGATCCGCCTGCCGGCGAGCGATGCGCTGATCGAAGAGCTGACGCAGATCCTCCGCATCTATAACGACCATGTCGAGAGCGGCTACCTGCGCGGCATCCACGAGGCCAATGATCGTTTCCATCTCACCATGTTCTCGGCCTGCGGCAATGCCTATCTGGTGGCCTCGATCGAGCATTACATGCGCCTCAGCCTGCCGGTGCGGGCTAACTCGCTGGCCGACAGGGAAAAGCTCGACATCTCGCGCCAGCACCACGCGATGATGATCGAGGCGCTGAAGCGCCGGGACAATTGGGTGCTGGCGCAGCTCTGCGTCGACCATTTGCAGCCCAGCAAGGCGTTCTATCTCCAGGAGATCGAGAGCGGCTGAGACCGCCCTGGCTAAAAGGCGCAAGACTGACAACAGGCCGAGCGGCGCCGGCGCCTTCTATCTCACCTTCACGACCACCTTGCCCTTGGCGCGCCCCGTCTCGACATAGGCCAGCGCCTCGTTGGTCTTTTCGAATGGGAATACCTGATCCATGACAGGGCGTATGACGCCGGATTGGATGAGCGACGTGATCCTGCTCAGTTGATCGCCCTGCGCCCACATGAACAGGAACGAATATCCGACCCCGGCGCGTCTGGCCTTGCGGCGTATGCCGCGGCTCAGCAGGCGCAGGACCAGTTTCAGGACAATGTTGAGGCCTTTGTCCCTGGCAAATTCGGGATCCGGTGGACCGGAGATGGAGATGAGCTTTCCGCCCGGCTTCAGCACATGCAGGGATTTCTCGAGCGTCTTGGGGTCCTGGCTGTTCAGGACGACGTCGTAGCCATGCAGGACCTTCTCGAAGTCCTCCTTCTTGTAGTCGATGACGACATCGGCTCCGAGACGTCTCACCAGATCGGCGCTCGCGGCGCTGGCCGTCGTCGCAACCGTGGCGCCGAGATGTTTTGCCAGTTGGATGGCGAATGTCCCCACACCGCCGGAGCCGGCCTGGATGAACACCTTCTGCCCTTTCTTCAGCCCTGCCCTGTCGACGAGCACCTGCCAAGCGGTCAGGCCGACCAGCGGAATGGAGGCCGCCTCCTCCATGCTGAGACTGTCGGGCTTCAAGGCCACGTCGGCTTCTTCGACGGCGATGAATTCGGCGAATGTCCCGATCCGTCCGTCGCGCGCCCGCGCATAGACTTCGTCGCCGGTCTTGAATTTGCGTACTTTCGACCCGACGCGAATGACGATGCCAGCCACGTCATGGCCAAGGATGAATGGCGGGCGGTAAGGCAATATGAGTTTGAACTCCCCGTCCCGGAGTTTGGAATCGAGAAGGTTTACGCCAGCGGCGTGGACCTCGATCAGGACATCGTTGTCGCGCGGTTCCGGCTCAGGCATCTCTGCAAGCCGCAGGGCGCCCTTCTTCTGATATCTGTCGACGACAAAGGCTTTCATCACATTCGCTTTCTTGAAATGAATCCCGATATCGGACAGGCTGGGCTTTCGGCGCAGCGAAACTGCTTGTGCGGGCACCGACTTGGCACGTTCCGTTCAGGCAGGCAGGCGGAACTGCTTGCGCAAGGTCTTGTCGAACGTCGCGGCGGGCGCGAACCGCCGCAGCGTGCTGACCAGGCGGGCTGTCTTGCCGGCGGTGTAGCGTCGGCGCTGACGCTTCTCGGTGGCGGCCCTGAGTACCACATTCGCCACCGCTTCCGGAGGGTCTGCTTTCGGCATCACGTCGCGAAGCAATGCGTCGATACCGGCGCGGGCCTGATCGTATTCCTTCATGACGGAATCGGGCTCGAGCCCGTTCTGGTCGAACACGGTGCGCACGAAGGCAGGTTCGATGACCGAAACCCGGATGTTGAAAGCGCGAACCTCGTGGTCGAGCGATTCCGAATAGCCTTCGAGCGCGTGCTTGACGGCGGAATAGTGGGCCGAGTACGGCGCGGGGACCAATCCCAGGATCGAGCCGATATTGACGATGCGCCCCCCGCCGCGCCGCCGCATCGACGGCAGCACCGCGTTGATCATCCGCATGACGCCGAACAGATTGACATCGAACAGGGCCTTGGACTGGGAAACCGAGGATTCCTCCGCGCCTCCCAGCAGCCCGACGCCGGCATTGTTGACCAGAAGGTCTATCCGGCCGGTCCTGGCGAGGACATCTGAAACCAGAGCTGCGACCGACGCGTCATCGGTCACGTCACAAACCAGCATCGATATCCCGTCCGAGCCCTGGCCTGATATTTTGCGGCTGGTGCCGAAGACGGTGAAACCCGCCCGCGCCAAAGCCTCCGCGCTGGCGCGGCCGATGCCGGAGGAGGCGCCGGTCACGATCGCCGTCTTTCCTGAATTCCGGTTCATCTGGTGACTCCGAACTCGAGAGGTCTTGCCTCTCGGCGATGATTGAATTATGATCGTAATATCACATTACGGGTGTAATGCAATAGGGAAGCGGAAGGAGCGCCATGCGCTACGAAAAAGGCCGGAAGGACGCATCACGCAGCCGGATCATGGAGGTCGCCGCCGAACGGTTTCGCAGTGACGGCATCGCCGCGTCCGGGCTGGCAAGCATCATGAGCGACGCCGGCATGACGAACGGCGCCTTCTATCCACACTTTCAATCCAAGGCCGAACTCGTCCGCGAGAGCATGGTCGCGGCACTGGAGGCTCAGTCGCAGCAATTGCAGGGGGCGTTGGCCTCGGGAGGGCTGGAGTTGGCCCTCGGGATGTATCTGTCGCCCGAGCACCGGGATCATCCGGAGACCGGCTGTGCTTCGGCGGCGCTGTTGCCCGAAATCGCGCGTCAGCCATCCGAGACCCGCGCGCTCTACACCGAACGATTAATGACTCTGGTGCGCCAGCTATCGGCGCAGTTGCCGCCTGGAATCCCTGATCCGGAGGGCGTTGCATTGGGCGTTTTCGCGGCGCTCATCGGCGCCCTTCAACTGTCCCGCGCGGTGGAGGGAACTGAATTGTCCGATCGCATGCTGACGGCGGGAGCGGAGGCGGCGCGGACTCTGGTCCAGCCGCGCTAGGGTGAAGAGGAAGGCGCTATCCCGTGCGATGTGCCCCCGCTGCAAATCTAACGATGCAGCCAAACGAAGAAAAAAGCGGAAAGTTTCGCCGCCGTTGAACAATATATTTGTTCAGACCGGGCCTCAGCTGGCATGGCGAACCGGAACTTTCCTCCAAACCTTCCGTTTCTTTGAAGATCGTTGCTTCGACGGTCGAAGAGCAACAGGGAAGGATCCTATCATGAACATCAAGATGATCTGCGTCGGCGCGATGACGCTTTCGATGCTCGCGGGCTCGGCCCTCGCCGCCGCGACAAGGGCACGTCGGCACTCGACGACCCGGCCAAGATGCAGCCCTTCTACACCGACTCCAGCATGAAGAAGATGCGCAGCAGCGACGAGTTCACGAAGGCGTGGAAAGCGCTCACTCCGGAAGACCAGAAGATGATGATGACGGCCTGCGACGACGAGGCCAAGGACGCCAACGCCGCCAACAGCCATCCAGAATTCTGCAGCAGCGTCAAGGCGAATGGCGGCAGCAAATAGACCGGCCTAGAAGCAGGCTTTTGTAGCCCGCACCCTGAAGACAGCCCCGTCCCGCGGGGCTGTTGTCATGCGCCGACGCGCCGGCCGGTTTCGGCGTCGAACAGATGCGCGCAGGCGCGGTCGACCTCGATGCGCACCGGCTGGCCCTGCTTGAGCGCCAGCCGCTCGCGGAAAAGGCAGTCTATCTCCTCGCCGCCGCAGTCGACCTTGGCGAAGATCTCCGAGCCGGTGGCTTCCAGCAGCGTGACGCTGCCAGGTATGCCTTGGCTGCTGGCGCGGATGTGTTCGGGGCGGATGCCGTAGACCAGCTCTCCGCCCGGGACCTGTGCCGGATGAAGCGGCGCCGGCAGCGGCAAGGTCAGCCCGCCTGCGCTGCGGAAGACGCCTTCCTCGATGCGGCCGCGAATGAAATTCATGGCGGGCGAACCGATGAAGCCGGCGACGAAGAGATTGGCCGGCTGGTCGTAGAGGTCGAGCGGCGCGCCGACCTGCTCGACCAGGCCGTCATGCAGCACCACGATCTTGTCGGCCATGGTCATGGCCTCGATCTGGTCATGCGTGACATAGATGGTGGTGGTGCCCAGCCGCTGGTGCAGCGCCTTGATCTCGCCTCGCATCTGCACGCGCAGCTTGGCGTCCAGGTTGGAGAGCGGTTCGTCGAACAGGAAGACTTGCGGGTCGCGCACGATGGCGCGCCCCATGGCGACACGCTGGCGCTGGCCGCCCGAAAGCTGGCGCGGGAAGCGGTCGAGCAGCTTTTCCAGGCCGAGGATACTCGCCGCCCTGTTGACGCGGCCGGCGGTATCGGCCGGATCGGCTTTCTTGATCTTGAGCGCGAAACCCATATTGTCGGCCACCGTCATATGCGGGTAGAGCGCGTAGTTCTGGAACACCATGGCGATGTTGCGGTCTCGCGCCCTGAGATCGTTGACGACCCGCTCGCCGATGGCGATCCTGCCGGCCGAGATCGTCTCCAGCCCCGCGATCATGCGCAGCAGCGTCGACTTTCCGCAGCCCGAAGGTCCGACCAGGATCACGAACTCGCCATCGGCGATGTCGACGCTGACGTCGTGAATGATCCTGGTCGCTCCGAATGCCTTCTGCACATTGTTGATGGTCACCGCCGCCATTTCATGTCCTCACCTGGAAAGAGTGTCGTCGGCTTCAGCCGCCCTTGACCGCGCCGGCGGTCAGCCCGGCGACGATCTGCCTTTGCGCGAACATGGTCAGCACCAGCACCGGCAGCGTCACCACCAGTGCGGCGGCGGCCAGCGGCCCCCAGCTCACCTGCTCGTAGGAGAGCATGTTGTAGACCGCGACCGGCAAGGTCCGCGTCTCGCGGCTGGCCAGCACCACGCCAAAGACGAAATTGTTCCAGGAGAAGATGATGGACAGGATGAAGGCCACCACGATGCCTGGCCTGGCGATGGGCAACGCGACCAGCCGGAACACCTGCCATGAGGAGGCGCCGTCCATGCTGGCGGCCTCCTCCAGCTCCATCGGCGTGGTTTCGAAATAGCCGATCATCACCCAGACCACGATCGGCACCGTGACCACGAGATGGATGATGATCTGCGGCCACAGCGTGCCCAATATGCCCGCCCACTGGAACAGCAGGAACAGCGGGATGAGATAGGACAGCCCCGGCGTCATGCGCGCGATCATGATGACGACCGCCGACCGTTCGGCCTTGAGCCGCGCTATGCCGTAGCCGGCAGGCACGCCGATCAGCAGCGCCAAGAGCGTCGCCGTGCCGGTCACCAGCACCGAGTTCCAGAAGTAGAGCAGGAAATTGTTCTCCTCGAACACCTTGGCATAGTTCGACCAGGCCACGTGCTCGGGGATGAAGACCGGCGGCGAGGCGCCGTTGTCGATCTCGAATTTCAGGGACAGCGAGAGCATCCAGAGGAAGAACAGGATCGCCGGCGAGACGAAGACCAGGGCGGCGAAGAACAGGCCGATCCGGTTGAGCAGTCGCGAACGCATCTATTTGCCCTCCGCGTCGGTCCAGCGGCTGCGCTGGCGCAGCATCAGCAGGACGAAGGACAGCGCTACGATAAGAACGAAGAACACCACCGCCATGGCCGAGCCGTAGCCGACGTCGTAATAAGAGAAGGCGATGTTGTAGAGATAGATGTTGATGGTCTCGGAGGCCGTGCCCGGCCCACCCTGCGTCATCGCATAGATGATGTCGAAGCTCTTCAGTGCGTCGATCGTGCGGATGATCACCGCGATCATCAGGAACGGCGCGATCATCGGCAAGGTCAGGTAACGGAACTGCTGCCAGGCATTGGCGCCGTCGATCTCGGCGCTCTCGAAGGGTTCGCGCGGCACCGAGGCCAGCCCGCCCAGCACGATCAGCATCACCAGCGGCGTCCACTGCCAGGTCTCGACCGCAACCAGCGAGGGGATGACCGTCCTGGCATTGAATATCCATTCCTGCGCCGGAATGCCGACCAGCGACAGAAGGTAGTTGAGCACGCCGAGTTGCGGATGGAACATCATCGTCCAGACCAGCGCCACGGCGACGGGCGTGGCCATCATCGGCATCACGAAAATGCCGCGCAGCACGCCGCGCAGCGGGAACCGGGCATCGAAGATCAGCGCCGCGACCGTGCCGAGCAGCATCGGCGCGGCCACCGAGAGGAAAGTGTAGGACAAAGTGTGCGCGAGCGATTCCCAGAACCGCCCATCGCCGACCAGTCGCAGATAGTTCTCCATCCCCGCGAAGCTTCGCGACTGGCCAAGCGTCCAGCGGTTGACGCTCATCCACAGCGTGAAGGCCCAGGGAAAGACGATGACGGCGCCGACGACGACCAGCGCGGGGACGACGAAGGGCCAGTAGCTGGGAGCCAGCTTGACGGGCCGGCCCCCTTCGCTTGCCTGTTTCATCACCCCGGTACGATCCGTCGTCGCCCCGGCGCGATCCGTCGTCGCCCCGGCGCGACTCGTCGTCGCCTCGGCGCGCTCTGGGGCAGTTGCGGACATCAGCCTTGCTCGCTCCTGTCGAGGACCGGCTGGAACTGTTCCGTCGCCTTCTTCAGTTCCTCCGCCGGGTCGGCCCCGGCGAGCAGGTTGCTGAGCGCCACGCCATAGATGTCGCGGAATTCGGTGACCGGGATGATGACCGGCAGCGCCAGCCGGCTGACATTGCCGGAGCCGACCACGGCATCGAGCCAACTCGCCGGCATGGTCACGCCTTCGCGCACCTTGGGGTCTTCCAGCACCGATTTGCGGAACGGCACGCCGGCACCTGCCTGCAGCAGCCGCGCGCCCATGCCGGCCGACACCGCCCATTGGCAAAAGAGATAGGCGGCTTCCTTCTTCTCGCTGGCCGTTGTCACGCCGAGCCCGTCGCCGAACGTACCCGAGGCATGCGCCTTGGGGCCCTTGGGCATGACGCCGTAGCCGACCTTGCCGACCACCCTCGACTTCTCCGGATTTTCCATCGGCGGCGCGAACCCGACGCCGTCGAACCACATGCCGATCTTGCCTTGCAGGAAGGCGGATTGCGCTTCGGCCCAGTTGAATCCGGTGACGCCGGGCGGCGCGGATTTGGTCATCAGCCGCTGGTAGAGGGCGGCCGCCTCCACCGCCTCGGGCGCGGTGGTGCGCAGCTTGCCCTTGTCGTCGAGCGGCGTCATGTCGTAGCCGAGCATCAGCGAGGTCCAGACCGGCGTGTTGGCGTTCTTGAGGCCGCGCGCGACGAAACCGTAGGTGTTGGTCGACGGGTCGGTCAGAGCCTCCGCGGCTGAAACGAGCTGATCGAAGGTTTCGGGGTATTTGAGGCCCTTGGCCTCGAACAGCTCCTTGTTCCAGTAGATTATCCAGTAGTCGACCGAGAACGGCAGCGAGCGCAGCACGCCCTGGCCGTCCTTGGCGAACAGCATGCCGGCATCGGCAAAGTCCTTTTCGACCAGGCTCGGATCGGTCAGCGTCGGGTCGGCAAGGTAGCCCGATATGTCGGCCAGCCAGCCGCCCTTCTCGAACTGCCGCTTCTGCACATGGTAGCTCAGATGCACGACGTCGAAGCTGGGTTTGCCGGAGCTGAGCTCGATCACCGTCTTCTGGCGCTGCTGCTGCTCGGGCGTCGCCTCGGCATTGACCTTGATGCCCGTCAGATCCTCGAACTCGGCGAGATATTTGATCAGCGTGTCGCTGCGCGGGCTTTTCACCAGATTGACATCGAGCGTCGTGCCCGCGAAGCGCTTCCACTCGACGCCGGCGGCAAGGCTCGGGCGGATACCGGCAAAGCCGGCGCCGGCGAGCATGGCGGCGCCCGCAAGGAGCTGCCTTCTGGTTGGGTTGAATGGATTGGACGGCATTTCTTCCTCCCGGTTGCTGTCATTGTCGATTGCGCCGCGACAGGCACGGCGCGGCCTGCTTCCTCAGATATGGAGCGCCAGCCGGCGCGCATTGTCGATATGCTGGCTGATCGCCTCGACCGCCTTTTGTGGATTGCGGCTTTCGAGGGCTTCGATCACGCTCAGATGCTCGCGCATCACCGGCACCACGCGCCCGTCGATGCGGAACCGTTCCTGGTGGATCAGGCGGATCTTCACCGAATTGACCAGATAGGCCTTGGCAATGATCTCGTTGCCGAGCGCATCGATGAAAGTATCGTGCATGGCCCAGTCGATGGTCTGAGCCCTGGCCTCCATCTCCGGCGTCGGGGTCTGCGCCAGCGCCTGCGCCAGCATGTCCTCATGCTCGCGGCGCAAGCGCGCGAGTTCGTCGTCGGAGGCGCTGACGGTGAACAGCGCCACCGCCTCGCGCTCCATGAACAGGCGGAACTGGAAGGCCTCGCGGATCAGGCTGATGTCGATATGCGCAATCTGCATGCCGCGCTGCGGGATCGTCGTCAACAACCCCTCGGCTTCCAGGCGCGGCACGATCTCGCGGATGGCGCCGAGCGGCAGGCCGGTGAACGCGACGAGTTCGCGCTGCGACACGAACTGGCCCGGCTTGAGGTCGCGGGCCAGCAAATGCCGCGTGAAGCTGGCATAGGCCTGCTCCCGCAGATTTGTCTGGTCGCCGCCATTGGCCATTTCAGTGCTTCCTTCCCCGTCAGGCCGCCGCGGCCGCGAAAAGAGTGTCGTAGGCAGCGCCAAGCTGCTGGCGCTCCGGCGCCGCGATCGGCTCGAGCGGCGGCCGCACCGCCAGCCAGCGCTCGTCGCCGGTCTTGCGCGCCACCATCACCTTGACCGCCGGAAGGACCGGGTGCTTGAGCAACTCGAGCACGAAACGCTCGACGCGCACGTCGTCGTGCCCTTTCTCGGCCATGGCGAGGACCTCGCCAGCGGCGAAATTGGCCATGCCCGAAATCGCGCCCTGGCCACCGATCCTGACCGCCCGCGCCAGATGCCGCTCGTCGCCGATCAGGATCACCAGATCGCCATGGGCGCCGAGCAGCGCCTCGCTATAGGCCCAGTCGCCGCCGGAATCCTTGACGCCGGCGACCACGTCCGGAAACGCCTGGCGCAGCCGGCCGATCAGCCCCAGCGAAAGCTGCACCGTGGTGACCGAGGGGATGTTGTAGAGCAGCACGCCGCGGGCCAGCGGACCGAGAGCGGCAAAGACAGCGGAAAACCAGCCGAAAAGGCCATCGTCGCCGATATTCTTGAAATAGCTGGGAGGGGCAAGGAGGATGTTGCGGGCGCCGCGCTGCAAGGCATGGCGAGCCTGCTCGGCTGCATCCTCGGCCGCATCGACCAGCACGCCTGCGACAAGCTGATGCGGCGCGATGCCGGCCGCCAGCATCGCCTCGGTGACGGCCCGCCGCTCCCCGGTGCCGACCGAAGCGCCCTCCCCGGTGGTGCCGAAAAGCGTCACACTGGTGCAGCCCTGCGCCAGGCAGCTTCGGGCCCACGCCACCATGGGTGGAATGAGGATTTGCCCCGACGCATCGAAAGGCGTGGCCAGAGCAACCGAAAGACCAAAACGCGATGTCACCAGCGAGCCTCCAAAAGAGCAGTTCGCAGGTAGTGCTATCACGCTAACATGTTAGTCGTAAATAGGGCGGATGCCATTTACGGAAACAGAAGTTGTGATGCTTCCGGTGCAGGCGCTATCCATGCCCGCCTCGCCGTCAGGCCGTTTGTGCCGTTTTTCCTTTTTCCTGCCATGTTGCGTTGCGAAAGATTTGTTGCATTGCGATACGATCCACCCCGGCCGACAATGGCCGCGGGTTGGGCTTGCACGAAGGATTTGTCGTGGCAGCATCGTTCCGACCCGATATCGAGGGAATGCGCGCACTGGCGGTAGCAGGTGTCGTCGCCTATCATTTCGGCCTCACAGCCCTGCCCGGCGGCTTTGCCGGGGTCGACATCTTCTTCGTCATCTCCGGCTATCTCATCACAAGACACCTTTTGCAGGAGATCGGCGAGAGCGGCCGGCTGAACCTGTGGCGCTTCTATGCCCGCCGCGCCCGGCGGTTGCTGCCGGCCTCGCTGTTCGTCATCCTCGCCACGCTACTCGCCGGCGCCTTCATCCTGTCGCCGGAGGAACAGGCGCTCTATTCGAAGGGCGCGATGTTTGCCTCGGCCTATATGATCAATCTGTGGCTGATCCGCTGGTCGTTCGACTATTTCGCCTCCGATGCCGCCAACAACCCCTTCATCCATTTCTGGTCGCTGTCGGTGGAGGAGCAGTTCTACCTCGCATGGCCGGCGCTGCTTGTTCTCGCCGCATGGCTGCGGCCGGGACGGCGCGCGGCGATCGTGGTCATCGGCGTCACCGGCCTGGTGTCGTTCGTGGCCTGCGCCTGGCTGACCAGCGTTTCGCCGCCCTGGGCTTTCTATTTCTCGCCGCTGAGGGCCTGGGAGTTCGCCGCCGGCGGGCTTGCCACGACGGTGCCGGCAAATTTCCTCCAGCACCACCCGCGGCTGCGCGCCGCGCAAGGCTGGCTCGGCCTGGCGCTGATCGTGCCCGCCTATCTGCTGCTGGACGAGGCGCTGCCCTTCCCCGGCCTGCTGGCGCTGCTGCCGGTCGTCGGCACGGTGCTGCTGCTGGTCGGCGGGGCAGGCGAGCGCCAAACGGGTGGCAAGCTGGCCGCCGGCCCCACGGCTGTCCTGTCGCTGCAGCCCATGCAATGGATCGGCAGGCTCTCCTATTCGCTCTATCTCTGGCACTGGCCGGTCATCGTCTATGCGGGAATGGTCACCGCGGAGCTTTCCGGGCTGGACAGGTTTGCCTGCCTGGCACTGACGCTGATGCTCTCCATCTTCACCTATCACGTCATCGAAAACCCCGTGCGCCGCAACGGCTGGCTGATGGCAAGCGCCGCCCGCGCGCTCGTGCCCGCGGCGCTGCTGACCGGCGCCGGCGTGGTCGCGGCCTACGCCAATGCCAAGTTTGCCGTTCACGAACTCGATCCGGAGCAGCGCGTCATCGCCCAAAGTGCGGCGCGTCCATCCACCGCGCGCGCCAGGGGCGGCTGCGTGCTCGACTACGAGACCATCACCCCGAAGCCCTGCGTGTTTGGCGCCAAGGATGCGAAAGGCACGATCGCCTTGTTTGGCGATTCACATGCCGACCACTGGTCGACGCCGCTGATCGAGGCGGCCGAAAAGCGCGATTACCGGGTGGTTACCTGGCTCAAATCCTCGTGCCGGGCGTCCCGGCTGTCGACATGGTCGAGCAAGCTGAAGCGCGACTACGCCGAATGCGACCAGTGGCGCGAGCAGTCGATCAAGGAGATCCTGGCGCTGAGGCCGGCCCTGGTGGTGATCTCGGAAATAGCCCTGACCAGTTCGCGCAAGATGGCCGCCGGCAAGGATGAGCCCGACAGTCAGGACGCGGAGTGGAAGACTGGCCTGCGTTCAACACTGGAGACGTTCAGCAAGGCCGGGCTGAAAGTCGCCTTCATTCGCGACGTGCCCTTCAACGACGAGCAGGTCGACACCTGCGTGGCGCGTGCGCTGTGGCGCGGCGACACGCCCTCGCTCTGTGATCAGACGCGCGCCTATGCCGCCAACGACGCCATGGCCGCGGTGGAGCGCGACGTCGTGCGCAGCATTCCGAACGCCCGCTATGTCGATATGACCGACCAGTTCTGCAACCAGACCACCTGCCATGTCTTCATCGGCGGCAAGATCGCCTTCCGCGACCGCCACCATCTGGCGACCGCTTTCGCCGAGACGCTGGAGAAGCCGCTGGAGAAGGCGCTGTTTTAGAAGGGGTTAACGTCCCTTCTTCAAAGGCGCGCTGCCAAGGCGCCGCCCCCTCACAGCGCGCGCGGGCACGAAACATTGGTTTACCGGCTTTATGGGAACAGGGCCGCGAGGGCAGCGTTTATTAGATGAGCCTTAAAGAGGAGGTTGCCATGAAGAAACTCTTGCTCGCATCCGTGATTGCCGTCGCTTCGGCGGTGGCCGTGATCGCCCCGGCAAATGCCGCCAGCATCACGCTTGGCATCGGCAACGGCTATGACGACGATTATTATGTTCCCAGATATCGTCACCACTATCGCGATTATTCCGACGATGACGGCTACTATCGCCGCTACAGCATGTATGACGAGAGCTACCGTCCGCGTTATTACGGTCATCGTCGCTGCCACACCGAGGTGATCAAACACTGGCGTCATCACCATCGGGTCATCGAGAGAGTCCGCGTCTGCAGGCGTTGACCTGACAACCAATCCGGCCGGCATCGCGCCGGCCGGATTGTCGTGCCCAGCCCATGCCCAGGAATGGCGCCACTGCCGTGCGCGCTGCGCCTGTCATCCGGCTACTATTTTCGCATCATCATCCCGTAGTGCATCGCCAGCAGATCGAGCCCGATTCTCAACAGCTTTGCCGCCACGTCCCTGCCCTCGCTCATCTCTCCCGCCACGCCTCTGACCGACTGCTCCAGGCACACGATCTTCCGCACCACGTCGACCACTTCCCAATGGCCGAGCGCGCGGGTCGCTGCGGCGTGCGACCGTCCGGCATTGAGCACGCTGTCGGTGATGCCGCCGCTTGTCCTGTCGCCGTCGACGCGTTCGCTCCAGCGCATCGGCTTGATATCAGCCTGCTGGCTGGCGCGGAAATCCTCGCGGTAGCGCAGACCGGCTTCGCGCTGCTGGCGCGACAGCGAGGTGATGCCCAGCAGCGGATCGATGCTGCGCACCCGCACGATACCACCGGTGGAGGTATGGCGGTCATTGGACACCTCATAGACGCGCCGCGCCTCCGACGTGCCGGTTGCGAGCCGCTTGCGGCCGAACTCATCGTCCCGCAACGCGAAATCATGGCCGACCTCGCGGCGGATGCGCACCTGCTCGGCCTCGCCCTTCGGCAGCTTCGGCGTCTGCGGTTTGGCTGATCTGGCGGCTTTCTTGCTCATGGCTGCGTCCTTGTGGGGAGTGGATTGAGGTGCTGGCTGGCGGGGCAGCAATCCCTGGCGAAATTGGCTGCGTGCGCCGGAACCAGCGGCGAGGCTGGGCGTTGTGCCGCACCAAACCAACAGGAGGTATGCCCATGACCGCTTTCATGCCGGTGACCTTGCGCTTCTGCGACAACAAGACCATGCTGGTGGGCTCCATCGCCCAGGCGGCGACCGCGCTTCGCCGGCAATGGCCTGACAAGACGGCCACCGCCTATCTGGATGCGGCAAGGCTGGTCAGGCTCGCCATCGACGGCAGCTGCCGCCAGCGGGTCGCCTTCGAGGCTTTCACCAAGGCGGCCGGACAGCAGGGGCTGCTGGTGGCGAAGCCGCGTAGCCGCGCCCATGAGTGGCTCGACGCCGCCGCGGGCCCGTGAGGTGGCTGAAACGTGATGCAACCGCGCCGCCGCCTTGCACGTTGATAGGGGCTGGCTTCCGAGCCGCGCGCAACGCCAAGGTAACCGCCGTGGGCACCATGAAAACAGGATCTCCGCTCAAAGTATGCCTGGACGGGCATGTCGAGGTGATCGACGGCGTCGCTGAGGCAGCCGACTTCCTGCAGCGCTGGCCGATTGAACGGCGTGGTCACGTCTACCGCAGTGCGCTCAACGCGTGCAGCGCAGCCATCGCGGCGCAGATTTCGCACGCCGACGCGATGAAAGCGTTCACCGGCTTCGCCCGGGTTACCCGTATATTGGCCGGCGACGACGGCCGGCCAGCGATGCCTGATGCAATGAGCGTGCGAATGCCAAAGCAGGGCCACGATCTGCCAAAATAAAGGCGTTGCGTGGCCGCCGTTCCCGCCAGATCGCCACCATTGCAGAAGAAAAGCCAGCGTTCCAGCTAGTCTCTTTCTCCCCGTTTTACGGGGAGAAATGCCCGGCAGGGCAATGAGGGGCGGTGCCACCGCTTCGATACCTTGCATCTGACCCAATCTCCCGAATTCATGCTTGTGTTCCCAATCCTGACCGGCGTTGCCTCCTGCCGGCATCGTCTCCCGAGAACGGGGGAAAGAAGCTCACCCCGCCTCGCAGACACGCCGGTGGAAGCGCGCCTGGTGATAGGTGCAGTAGCTTTTCATCGCCCGTGTGCGCATACCGCAGCACAGCATGTGGACGCCCGGCCGGCCGCCGGGCGCGTCGTTTTCCGGATTTTGCTCCAGCGCCAGGTCGAGCGGAGCGCGGCAGCGGCCGAACAGGCAGTCCACGAAGCGCATTGCCACGCCATGCGGCTGGCGGCCGATCGGGCTTCGCTGCGGCACCGGCACCTCCAGGCGGTAGGCTTGCCCGTCCGCCATCAGCACGCCGGCCTCGCGTGCTGCGAGGCGTTCCGCACCTTCATCCTTCGGCACGCGCTTGCGTCCGGCCTTGGCGGCGCGGTCGGCGGCCTTGTCATTCGCCCTCTCGGCTGCCGCGATGCACTTGCTGTTGGCAAAACCGATCGAACTCAGCATGGCGTTACGGTGAACGATGCCGATGATGGCGTCGCGCGACACCGGGCTGCCTCGCGACGCGCTGAACCGAGCCGCGATGCGCGAGGCGGAAAGTCCGTCCGTCAGCCAGCCGGCGATCGCCTGCAATTCCTTGTCGCCGTAAAGTGCCATATCTGGTCTCCGTCCATTGCGCGGCCGCGGCAGCGCGCGACGCCGCCGGCGAGTATCGGTGTCGGCCCGCCGCAGGCGGTGGGCATTGTTGGGTTGGATCCGGCCTGTCGGCCGTTGGATTGGCGGCCTCAGCCCGGCCGGCCGCCCAGCGCGGCGAGGCGCGCCAGCCGCGCCTCTGCCGTCACCCGGTCGGGTGCGAAAACCGCCCTGCCCGTCAGCCTGTCGAGCAGGATCACGGTGCCGTCCTCGGTGCGGATCAGGGAGCGGATCCGCACCGCGCTGAATTGGGGGCCGGAGCCGCGGGGAGCGGCGGCTCCGGCCGTTCCGGCCGCCGGTGACGGGCGGACCGGACGTGCGGCTGATGCATCGGGGCAATCAGCCTCACGCTTCGCCCTGGCCGGGGAGGAGGACAGCCGGGGCGAAAGGGAATGAGCGCTGGCCGGCTCGCGTGAAGCTGGCCTGAGGGCGCTTTCGACTCGGAAGGGGTTGAGCTTTTGCATGAACGGATATAAGCATAACTCAAAAACTTATGCAAGCTATTCTTTCATGGACGAAAGCAGCGCTTGTTGGTCACATGGGCGCCATGGTGAAAACGCAACTGTCGATCAAGGTCGGGGCGGCAATCCGCCAGGCGCGCAAGCAGCGCGGCCTGGTCATGCGCCACATCGCCGAGCACAACGACACCGACGTCGCCGCCGTCGGCAATTGGGAAACCGGTCGCAACCTGCCCAAGACGGAAAACCTCCTGAAGACTGCCGCCTTTCTGCGTGTCGACCCGGTCGCGCTCGGCAAGGGCGAGGTGGTTTTCCTCGACGATGCCGGACCGGTCAACGACGCCGAGATCGTCACCGACGCCGGGCCGCCCCCCGCCGGGCCGATGGACATCCAGGTGCTGGGCGCCGCCGTTGGCGGCGACGACGGCGATTTCACCTTCAACGGCGAGCCCGCCGGCTACGTCCAGCGCCCACCCGGCATCCGCAACCTGGCCAAGGTGTTCGCGCTGCATGTGCTCTCGGATTCCATGGTACCCCGTTACGAGCCCGGAGACCTGATCTATTGCGGCGGCCGCGATGCCGTCCCGGGCGATCACGTGGTGATCGAAACCTTCCCGGAAGAGAACGAACGCAACGGCAAGGCCTTCATCAAGAAATTGGTCAAGCGCACCGCCGCCAAACTGGTGGTCGAACAGTACAATCCGCCGAAGACGTTGACCTTCAACCGCTACGCCATCAAGCAGGTCTGGCGGGTCATTCCGTTGAAGGAATTGCTGGGCTATTGAGGGCGACGGGGCAATTCTTCCTCCCACAAGGAGAGCAGGCAAAACCCAGCGTCGATGCCACCCTCACGCCCGCCCCGATCCCTCCAGCGGCATCTCGCGCTCGCTCAGCATCAGCGCCTCGCTGCGCACGCGCTGGCGCTCGTTGATAAACGCCGCCCGGATCTGGATCGCCGTGCCCGGCAGCCCGTCGGCGCGGCAGGCCGAGCAGACCAGCCGGCCCGAAAGCGCTGCCAGCGGCGTATTGCCAGTCACGCCGAAGCGCCGCAGCTGATCGGGCTTCCACCACCTGTTGCGGCCGCAATCGGCGCATTCGACCGATATCGAAACGACATCCGCAATCACTGATCCCTTGCCCGTCAATGCCATCGCGGCTCGCCTTTTTGTTCCTTGTTTGTTCGCATATTCCTGTGTTTTGAAACGAGAGTCGAGTCGCATCTTTCAGGGCTCCGCAAAAGTTTCTCTTTCGCCAATTTTTGAGTTATGCTTCTATATGGCTTGCAAAGCCGAGTCGGCGCGCGTGCAGCACCCCGGGAGAGACGATGGACGCCCTTGCCGCCGATTTCGCTCATGCCTGCGGCTATGGCGGCGACAGTCACGCTCTCATCGAGGCCTTCGCGAGAATCCGCGAACACGGCATCCGCCAGGCGCGCCTCGGCCATTTCAGGCGCAAGGTGGTCGTCGACGCGCTGAAACAATCGGAAGCGCTTTTCCTGGCGGCGATCGGCCCGGCGCTATCGGCACAAGAAGCCATCGAGGACGCCGCCCGCTTCATCTCCTTCTGGCGCAACATGCCGCGCTGGCGCCAGGAACGGCGCCTGGCGGACCTCGCCAGGGCGAGGCAACAACGCCTGCTGGCGCGCTTCTTCCGCCGCTACGGCCACCGCATTTGGGCCTTGCAGGCGGCATAGGCGGGCTCGCTAAGCCGTCGGCGACCACGCGCCACGAGAGAGACGCAGCCACGAGAAGAGCTGGGCAATGCCGCCATTTGCGGGTTCCCATCCGCGCGTTTTCTTCCTAGATTGCCTGCGGGTGGCTGATCGTTCGACGTGCATATCAGGGAATGTTCAAGACTGCCCGTTCAAGAGTCCAGGCCTGGATGACGGCAGGCGCGGGAACCATCGCCGCGCTGTTGGCGGCCGGCCTCATGGGCGCCTTTGGCGCCCTGCCCGCTCACCCTCCGCCGCAACTGCCGTCCGATGCCGCCATCGATGCCGGCCGCTGGCGCATCAAACCGGTGCGTGCCTACGTCAGCCATGCCGACATTCATGGCGTGCCGCTGAAACCGGGCCAGAAGGCACTGGTGCTGGAGGCCGACATGACCAACCGCACGGCCGAATCCAACAAGGCCTACTTCGCTGTCTTCAAGCCGGAGGGGATCACCCTGCCGGACTCGATGCCGATGATCGCCCTGATACGCGATTCGACCCTGGCGCCGGAACTGCACCCCGGCATGACCGAGCGCCTGGCCTATGTCTGGCCGCTGGCCGGCGACGCCGCCGTGCCGCCGACGCTCGCCTTCGGCGTCACCGCGGAGATCTTCAAGCCGCGCGACAATCTCTACGGCACGCCCGGCTGGTACAATCCCTACCGTCTCGGCACCGTGACCTTGCCGCTCGCCGATATGCCGGCAACGGACACGCCGGGAGCCGGCTCATGAAGATGCGGGTCCTCGGCAATCTCGCGATTCTCGCCGCCACCGTGGCGCTGAGCTACGGTATGCAGCTTTCCAAGCCGCATTATGCCGACCTCACCGCGCCCATCCCGGTCGACGGCGCCATGCACGACACGGTGCGGGCACGCAGCTTCGACGTGCGGCTTGACGAGGTTGTCTTTGCCCGCGCGCTGAAGACCAACCAGTTCGGGCAGCAAAAGCTTTTGACGACGAGCGGCGTGTGGGCGGTGGTGACGACCAGCCTCACCGCGACCGACGCCTCCATCACGGTCGCGGACGGCACCTGGCAAGGTCCGACCGGTCTGCGCTACCGCCAGACGGAGCGGCTGGGCTATCGCCAGGACATGCCGCCGCACGGCGTCGATCCCGGCTTGCAAAAACGCGGCCTGTTCGTCTTCGAAGTACCGCCCGACCAGATCGGCGGCGCCAGGCTGCTGGTCTCGGAACGCCAATTCGGCGCGCTCGACGCGCAGGCCCGCATCAGCTTCGACGGGTTGTCTGCCGGCGCCGATGGACAACCGGCCGGCATCCTGCCGCAATACGATCTGGATGCACCACCGGGCCAGACTTCTCCGGGCCAGACACCGCAGGGCAAGCCATGAGCGCCGTCGCGACCGACATGGGGCCGGCCGCCGAGCGGCAGGTCGAGAAAAAATGGCGCAGGCGCAGCCTGGCGGCGCTTGTCATCCTGCTGCCGCTGGCGCTGGCAGAAACCAGCCATGACAGCTTGCGCGAATGGCTGGGCGGCGAAGACCTCATCGCCAGGGATGTCGAGTTTGGCCAGTCCGCGCACTTCGGCGGCAGCGACTGGAAGCTGGCGGATCTGCGCGGCGGCAAGGCCGGCCGCTTGCCCGATCAGGCCTTCGCCGTCATCGCCACCTTCTCCGTCACCGTCGGCGATCCCGACCTGCAGAAGCAATGGCTGGGCTGCAGGCTGATGCTGACCGATGCCGCCGGCCGCCGCTGGCTCCCCGACATGATTTCGGGCGTCAGACTGCCGGACGGCGTGATGAACTGCACCTCGGCGATCTTCTCCGGCGCCAAGACAGGCGACGTCATCACCATCGGCGACACCTTCATCGTGCCGGAGGATGCCATCAAGACCATCCGTCCCGCCATTGGGCTGGGAAGCGGGCGGCCGTGGTACCTGCGGTTTCAACGGCCGCCGAAGTAGCGACAGCGCCGGCAGTCCGGAGTCACGGCACGGCGATCAACAGGACGTAGGCAACAAAGACGACGAGGTGAGCAAGTCCGGTGAGAACCGTCGTGCGTCCCGTACTGAAACTTACGACACTCACCGCAAGGGCCAGAACCAGCAAAATCACGTCGCTCGGACCGAGACCGAGGTTGAGCGACTTTCCGGTGATGAGGCTGGCCGCCGCCACTGCCGGGATCGTCAGTCCGATGGTCGCGCACGCCGAGCCCAAAGCGACGTTCAATGCGCGCTGGAGCTCATTCCCCCACGATGCCTTGATGGCGGAGATCGCCTCGGGGAGCAGCACGACAAACGCAATCATCGCGCCGACGATCGCATCCGATTGCGGGATCTGCAGGTAGGTAAGGCCATCTTCAACGCCAGCCGCGACCCGTTCCGTCAGCAGGACGATCCCGACCAGTCCCAGAAGCAGGAAGACGAAATGCGTTGGCACGCCGTGGACCTGCGGAGAATGGCTTTCCGGAGCGCTTTCACGCACCTGCACCTCCAGGAAGTCCTCTTTCTGGCTGTAGCTCTGGGCGAAAACGAAACTGCCGTAGAGCAAGAGCGACAGCAGCGCGACGAAGGCCAGTTGCGTGGGAGAAAATGTCCCGGGGCTGGTGGCAAGCGTATAATTCGGCAGCACCATCGTCAGCACCGTGATCGCGGTCAGCACCGAAAGAAAGGAACTTGTGCCTTGCCTTCGGATGTCCTGGTGGCGGTGCCGCCACCCGCCAAGTGTCAGGCACAGCCCCACGATGCCGGTGCAAACGATCATGACCGTGGAGAACACGGACTCTCGCGCCAAGGTCGGATTGTTGGCGCCATGCCGCATCATCGAAACGATAATCGACACTTCGATGGTCGTTACAGCCAAGGTAAGAACTAGGGTGCCGTACGGCTGTCCGACACGTCGGGCTATCGCCTCCGCATGTCGCAACACGGCAAAGACGGTTGCCAAGGTAAGAACGATCGATATGCCGGCAACGATCACCACAATCGCCGTCCGATCTTCGATCGGCTCTATGTTCGATTGCAATATCAACGCCAGCGCGCAGCAGACCACAGGCAGGCCGAAGGTCATTGCCTCACTTCGACGGCGGAAGAAGTAAGTCATGCCATTCTCTTCGATCTTGCGAGTGCAAACAGGCGGTCTGTTTACGAGACCAGGAAAGATCGCACTTTCGCCCCATCGCACGTACATGGCAAGGCGCGGCAAGGATGCGCTACGGTCGTTCCCGTCGCTACCGGGAACGACCGCCCCCCTTCGAAAGCGAGAACGCCGTCTCCAGCACCGCGGCGAGGAAGCAGATGCGCAGCGGCTCGACCAGGATGCCGGTGGAGGAATCCTGGAACGGGCTGCCGAACAACAGCGTCACGCCATGCGACAGGATCTGCCAGACGTCGAGCTCGTGCGGGCCGATCAGCCGCGTCGCGCCGAGCCACAGCCAGGCCGCGCCCCAGTCGAGCAGGCGATAGCCGACGATCAGCGTACACAGCAATACGAGGCTGGAACTCACCGTCAGCCGCACGCCATTGGCGATCGGCAGATAGCGCGAGCGGTAGCCGGCGACGAAATGCTCGACGAAATCGCGCAGGAATTTCGGCAGGCCGGCATAGCGCTTGCCGACGCGTTCCAGCCGGCCGTGCACGCGCATCAGTGCCGTGTCGTCGCGCACATCATAGCCATAGATCAGCGCCGCCATCACCAGCCAGATCAGCGGCAAGAGCATGTAGAAGAACAGGTTGACGGCGATCGTCGAGGGCGCGATCGAGGTGATCTCGACCGGCACCATCGGCGCGGCCGTCGCCGTCGGCACCGGGCTCGCCAGCCCGTCGGCCGACGCCTGCAGAACCGACCAGAAATTGCGGCTCATCAGCCATTGCAGCGCGCTGTCCTTCCAGCGGCTGATGACGTAGAGGCCGACGAAGATCCAGTTGGTCTCGCAGATCACCACCACGATCTGCCAGAACGAGGCGGCGCCCGTTTTCGCCTGCATGAACTTGGCCAGCCGGCGCACCAGCCAGGACACCGCCACCGAGACCAGCAGCCAGCGCGAATCCAGCACGTCCAGAACATTGGCGCTCTGGCCGAAGCCGGCCTGGTCGAGCGTTTCGCGCGAATATTGCCGCACGATGTCGCCGAGGAACCCCCAGGCCGCGTAGTAGGCGAAGAAGGGTAACAGCGCGATGGTGATCATGCGCACCAGCCGCGAACCGCGCCGGTCCGCGGTTCCCTGCCCCTCGGCGACCGTGGCCTTTTCCGCGCCACGCTGCGCGGCCAGCACATGGGGCAAGCCGGGACGCAGCACATGGAACATCGCCACCGTCACCACCAGTTGCGCCAGTGCCACCAGCGTCAGCATGGCGAGCCCGGCGAAATGATTTGCGAGCGCCACCTTGGCCGCCAGTTGCAGCAAGAGATCGCCGGCCAGAACACCGGCCAGCACCAGCACGACGAGCTGCGGCCAGAACCGCCGCAGCAGCGAAAAACTCAAGCTGATCGGTCTGATGATATCGGCAAACATGAGGTTCTCTCAGAATGCCACCCGCCCGAAATCCTTCTAGCAAAGGGGGGTTGTTTTGCAAGAAAGGTAGCGAGCTCTCCTGCCTATGGCAGAGCGGCGATTTCCCCTTCTCCGACGACAAGGGAGAAAGAATTAGCGCCTCACCCGCGACTTCAGCCAGCGATCGAACGCCACCGCCAGGATCAGGATTAGGCCGATGACGATGCTTTGCGTGTAGGACGAGACGTTGTTGAACTGGAGCCCGTTCTGTAGCACGCCGATCAGGGCGGCGCCCACCACGGTGCCGCCCACCGAGCCGATGCCGCCGAACAGCGAGGTACCGCCGATGACGACGGCCGAAATGACCGTCAGCTCGTAGCCGATGCCGGCCACCGCTTCGGACGAATTCAGCCTGGCCGACAGCACGAAGGCGGCGAGCCCGGCGAAGAAGCCGACGATGACATAGACCGAGACCAGGATGCGGTCGACGCGCAAGCCCGACAGCCGTGCGGCCTCGGCATTGCCGCCGACGGCGTAGACGGCGCGTCCATAGCGCGTGTAGCGCAGCACGATGTGGCACAGGATGGCGGCCGCCGCGAAGATGATCGCCGGCACCGGCACGGGGCCGATCAGCCCGGTGCCGAACCAGCGCATAGAAGCGTCGAAGCCCGAGATCGGGCCGCCATTGGAGATGGTCAGCGTCAGGCCGCGAAACACGGTGAGCCCGCCAAGCGTGACGACGAAGGGCGGCACTTTCAGCCTGGTGATGGCAAAGCCCTGAACACCGCCGGCCGCCGCCCCCACCACCACGGCAGCGAGCAGCGCCGCGAACCAGCCATAGCCCTGCGTTCCCGACGTCGACAGCGACAGTGTGTTGGCGGTGCCGCCCTTGGCGACCACGGCCGCCACCATGCCGCAGAAGGCGAGCAGCGAGCCGACCGAAAGATCGATGCCGGCGGTGAGGATGACGAAGGTCATGCCGAGCGCGATCAGCCCGGTGATCGATATCTGGCGGGTGATGTTGAACAGATTGATCGGATCGATGAAGCTCGGCTTCAGCACGGTGAAGACGACCACCAGCGCCGCCAGGAACAGCAGCGGCCCGAAATTCATCAAGAGCCGCGCAATGCTGATGCCGCCACGCCGGCTCTGCTCCTCGGCCACGCTCATCGTGCCTCCTCCTCAACCGCTCCCGGCTGGTCGAGCGCCATCAGTTCCATCAGTTTTTCCTCGCTTGCCTCGATGCCCGGCATCTGCCCGGTGATGCGTCCCTTGCGCATGGTCACGATCCGGTCGGACACAGCCAGCACTTCGGGCAGCTCGGACGAAATCATCATCACCGCTATGCCGCGCGCTGCCAATTGCACCAGGATCTGGTGCACCTCGGCCTTGGCGCCGACATCGACGCCGCGCGTCGGCTCGTCGACGATCAGCACCTTGGGGTCGCGCGCCAGCCAGCGTGCCAGGATCACCTTCTGCTGGTTGCCGCCCGACAGGCCCTCGATCGCCTGCTCGGCCGACGCCATGCGGATCGATAGCATTTTCCGGAACCCCGCCAGCGCATCGCGCTCGCGCCGCTCGGCCATGAAGCCGAAGCCATTGCTGAACCGCCCGAGCGAGGCGACGGAGAAATTCGGCAGGATGCCGAGCGCGGCGAAGATCGCCTGATGCTTGCGATCCTCAGGCACCAGGCCGATGCCGAGCGCTATGGCATCCGCCGGCGAGGCCGGCGCGATGGGCCTGCCGTTGAGCGTGATCGTGCCGCCCGCGATCCGGTCGGCGCCGAAGATGGCGCGCGCCAGCTCCGTGCGACCCGAGCCGACGAGGCCGGCGACACCCAGGATCTCGCCGGCCTTGAGGTCGATATCGACGCCGTCGAGCACGATGGCGTGCGGCGCTTCGGGATCGCGCACCGTGCGCAACCCGCGCACCGACAGCACGACGTCGCCGGCCACCGTGCGCTGCGCCGGCCGCGCATAGAGCTCGGACGCCGCGCGGCCGACCATTTTATCGATGATGCGCGGCAATCGGATCGGCCCGCCTTCGCGGTCGAGATTGCCGGCCAACCTGCCGTCCCGGAGCACCGTCATGCGGTCGCAGATGGCGGCGGCCTCCTCCAGCCGATGGGTGACGAACATGATGGCGACATGGTCCTTGCGCAGCCTGTCCATGATCGACAGCAGCCGCTGCACCTCTGTCTCGGTCAGCGCTGATGTCGGCTCGTCCATGATGATCAGCCGGCTCTTCAGCGACAGCGCCCGTGCAATCTCGACGAGCTGCTGCTCGGCCACCGAAAGCGCCGAGACCGGCGTCATCGGATCGATCGTGAGGCCGACGCGGGCGATGATGGTGCGGGAGTCCTGCTCCATCTTGCGCCAGGAGACGAGGCCGAGCGGACCGGTCGGGGCGCGGCCGATGAAGATGTTCTCCGCCACCGTCAGCGTCGGGATCAGGCTGAGCTCCTGGTAGATGGTGACGATACCTAGCCGCTTGGCATCCTGCGGGCTCGACGGCCGGTAGTCGGCGCCGTCGAAAATGATATGGCCGCTGGAAGGCGGCATGACGCCCGACAGGATTTTCAGCAGCGTCGATTTGCCGGCGCCGTTTTCGCCGAGCAGGCCGAGGATTTCACCGGGCCTGACGTCGAGCGAGACATCGTTCAGCGCGGTGACGCCGGCGAAACGCTTGGTGACGCCCTCGACGGCGAGCAGGACGGGTGCGGCTTCAGCCATGGAATGGGTGCTTCCCTCGATGCAGTTTCCGGACCCGTCGGCGCGTGAACACCCCCCTCTGTCCTGCCGGACATCTCCCCCGCAAGGGGGGAGATTGGCTGTCTGTTCCGCATTCGCCAATTTTCAACGCCGCAATGAGAATGCGGACATCGACACTGCCGATCTCCCCCCTTGCGGGGGAGATGGCCGGCAGGCCAGAGGGGGTGCTGCCCCGCCGACCTCTCCATGCGAGCTCACTTCGTCTCGTTCAACCTCTCGGCCTTGTCGAGATTGTCCTTGCCGATGACGATCGGCGTCAATAGCACCAGCTTCTCCTTCGGCTCCGTCTTGTCCCTGGCGTAGGCGACGGCGATCTGCACGGCGGTGCGCGACTGCTGGCCGGGGAACTGTTCGACCGTGCCGGCGAGCTTGCCGTCGCGGACCGCGACCAGCGCTTCCGGCAGCGCATCGAAGCCGTAGATCTTGACGTCGGTGAAGTTGCGCGCCGCGCAGGCTTCGAGCGCGCCCAGCGCCATGTCGTCATTGGCACAGACGATCGCGTCCGGCTTGCCGTTGGCGGCAAGGCCGGCTTCCGTCACCGACAGCGCCTCGGCGCGGGCGAAATTGGCGGTCTGCTCGAAGACGATCTGGTACTTGTCCTTCAAGGGATCGAGCACATTGTGCACGCCCTTGTTGCGGTCGATCGCCGGCCCGGCGCCGGGTTGGCCCTGGAGGTGGAACAGTTTCGCGCCGTTGGGGAACGCCGCCACCACGGCCTGCGCTTCCGCCTCGCCGCCCTTGACGTTGTCGGCGCCGACATGGGCGAGGATGCCCTCGACGCCGTCGACGCGGCGGTCGATCGTCACCACGGGAACGCCGGCCTTGACCGCTTCCTCGATGGCCGGCGCCAGCGCGTTGACGTCGAGCGGCGAGATCACGATGGCGTTGACCTTCTGCACCAGGGCCGCCTCGATGTCGGCGGTCTGCTTGGTGGCCGAGTTCTGGCCATCGCTCTCGGTCAGGTTGACGCCTTGCGTGGCGGCTTCCGCCTTGATCTCGTTCAGCATGTGCACGAAGAACGGAAAGCCGAGACTGGGCACCGAGCCGAGAATGGTGAGCTTGTCCTGCGCAAATACCGAGGGCGCGGCAAGCACCATCGCGCCCGCGGCCACGGACGTCATCAGGAATTCACGTCTGTTCATGGGATCCTCCTCCACAAGAACGCACGGCCCCGGAAACCGGGACGGTTTCAGGAAGGATCATGCGTCGGTTCAAAGTGTTGGAGCATCCTCCTTGCGTTTGCTAACGCATGCCGCTCCAGCTGATCGCCGTTGCAAAAACTGCCTCCCGTCGGCACCAGCAAACGGATGCTAGCCCAGGCTCAACCATTTGTGCAACATCGATATAACAGGCCCAGTCGGCAATGGTCGGAATTTGGATGAGCCGGGTGCCCAGCTTCCATTCTCCGGCGCTGGCCCTAGTTTGAACCGCGCCTGAGCCCATTCCCTGGAGACACCCGCATGAAACCGCACATCATCTGCCATATGATCGCGTCGCTGGACGGCAGTCTCCACCCGAGCCGCTACACGGCCAGCCCGGACGGAACCCGGGCCGAATGGTCGAGCCTCTACGAGTATATCCATAATGATTTTGCGGGCGACGGCTGGATCGTCGGCCGCGTCACCATGGCCGAGATGAGCAAGGCCGGCGCGCACCCGCCGGCCGATGCGGGCAAGGTCGACCGACCCTATCATGTCGCGCAAACCGGTACGGGAAGCTACGCGGTGGCGCTCGATCCATCGGGCAAGCTCCACTTTTCCAAACCCGACATTGGCGGCGACCATGTCGTGGTGCTGCTTGGGCACGATGTCGCCGACAGCCACCTGGCCGAGCTCGCTGCCGACGGCGTGTCCTATATCGTGGCGGAGACGGCCGACATGGATCTCGGCCGGATGCTCGAAGTTCTCAACCGCGAATTCACCATTCGCCGGCTGCTGCTCGAGGGCGGCGCCGGCATCAACGGTTCCTTCTTCGCGGCCGGCCTTGTCGATGAGCTCAGCCTTCTCGTGGCTCCCGCCCTTGACGGGCGGGCGGCGAACCAGGGTTTCGTCGAATTCGGCGAGACCGGCCTCGCGGGCAAGATGCAACTGTCGCTCAAAAGCTGCGAAGCCCTTGCCCACGGGCTCGTCCATTTGCGCTACGCCGTCGGCTGACGACGCTTTATCGGCGCGTCAAGCGTCGTACCGCATGGCCTCGAGATCGGCGATCAGCGTCGGGCCGGTCGGTTGCCAGCCGAGCCGCGCCTGGGTCAGCGCGCTGGAGGCCGGCAGATCCATCGGGGCGAACATCGCCATCCAGCCGAAATGCTCCGCCGCCTGTTCCGGCGCGATCGAAACGACCGGCACGTTGAGGCCCCGCCCGATCACCTCGGCGATCGCGCGCACTTCGACGCCTTCTTCGCCGACCGCGTTATAGCGCGCGCCGGGCTGCCGCTTTTCCACCGCCAGCCGGTAGAGGCGCGCCGCGTCCAGGAGATGGCCCGCCGCATAGCGGTTGCGGCCCTCGCCGACATAGGCCGAAACGCCTTTCTGGCGCACGATTTCGATGAGCGGCGTGATGAGCCCTTGCCTGACCGGGTTGTGAACCTGCGGCAGCCGCACCACCGAGACGTTGACGCCGGCTTCCAGCAAGGCATTGCCGGCGAGCTCCGAGGCGATGCGCGGATTGGGATGGCTGGCGTTGAAGACGTCCTCGCTGGCAAGCTCGCCATGTCCGGGGCTGCCCACGCCGACGCCGGAGGTGATCACCAGCGGCCGGTCGGATCCGGCCAATGCCTGGCCAAGTGCCGCGATGACCCGGCTATCCTTCTCGCAATTCTCGGCAAACCGCGAAAAATCATGGTCGAACGCCGTGTGGATCACCGCTTCCGCCTTCGCCGCGCCGTCGCGCAGGCCCTCGGGATCCTCGAGCGTTCCCCGATGCACTTCGGCGCCCGCCGCCGCCAGCGCTTCGGCCCCCGCTTCGGAGCGGGTGACGCCGACCACCTGATGGCCCGCCTTGATGAGCTCGGCAACGAGCGCCGAGCCGATGAAACCGGTCGCGCCGGTCAAAAAGATACGCATGCGAATTCTCCTGCACGATTGCCTGCGCAGTATCGCCGGTCTATTATTCCATTAAAGTAGTGATCTTATCGTGGTATAATGGCTAACAGGATGCCCACCAATTCCGCCGGTTCGCTCGCGGCGTTTCTGAGAGACCGGCGCACCCGGCTCGATCCGGCCTCGTTCGGATTTTCAGGGCGCCGGCGCACGCCGGGGCTGCGCCGGGAGGAAGTGGCCCAGCGCGCCAACATCAGCCCGACCTGGTACACATGGCTGGAGCAGGGTCGTGGCGGCGCGCCTTCGGCCGATGTGCTGAACCGCATCGCCAAGGGGCTGATGCTGACCGAGGCCGAGCGCGAGCACCTTTTCATGCTCGGGCTCGGACGCCCGCCCGAGGTCCGCTATATCGGCGCGGAAGGCATCAGCCCCCGGCTGCAGCGCCTCCTCGACACGCTTGAATCGAGCCCCGCCTTGGTCAGGACCGCTACCTGGGATGTCGTTGCCTGGAACCGCGCCGCCCAGGTCGTGCTGACCGATTACAGCGCCCTGCCCGCAGACCAGCGCAACATTTTGCGCTTCATGTTCCGCAGCCCGGCCATCCGCGAAAAGCAGCACGACTGGGAAAACCTCGCCCGTTTCGTGGTGGGCGCCTTCCGCGCCGACGCGGCGCGTGCCGGCGCGGTGTCCGAGGTACGCGAACTCGTCGACGAACTGTGCAGCGCCAGCCCCGAATTCGCCGCCCTGTGGCGCGAGAACGACGTGCTCAGCCATGGCGACAGAACCAAGCGACTGAAGCACCCGGTGCTCGGCGACATCGAGCTGGAATATTCGGGATTCGCGGTCGACGGCCGCCCGGATCTGAGCCTGACCGTCTACAATCCGGTCGACAGCGCGGTCGCGGAGCGGATTCGCGAGCTGGCGAAGCGCGCCAAGGTGTCATTGGACCCGCCGCGATGATCCCCGCTCGTTCCTGGAACATTCCAGAAATGCGCAGCGGGTTGCGTCCTGCCATGCGTCCCATGAAACCGTCATCGGGGCGCCTTACCACCGCATCCCGCCGACAAAGTCGATGAATGCCCGCAGCGGCGCCGGGATGAGCCGGCGGCCCGGGTAATAGAGGAACGGGCCGGAAAACTCCTGCCACCAGGGCTCCAGTACCGGTTCGAGCCGGCCATCGTCGAAATAGGGGCGCAGCCAGTCCTCGAACAGCGAGACGATGCCGCCGCCGGCGACCGCCACATCGAGCGCAAGCGCCATAGCGGTGCCGGTGCTGACCAGCAGCGGCCCGGTCGGCTCGACGCTCACTATCTCGCCGTCGCGCTCGAACTCCCAGGGCGGCGTCAGGCCGCTGGCGAAGCGGCCGCGCAGGCATGCGTGATCGAGGAGGTCGCGCGGATGGTCGGGCCGGCCACGCCGGTCGAGATAGACCGTTGCGGCAGCGGTGGCGAAGCGCTGCCGGCGCGGGCCGATCGGTACGGCGATCATGTCCTGCTCCAGCCGCTCGTCATAGCGAATGCCGGCATCGCAGCCGCTCGCCAGTATGTCGACGAAACTGTCCTCGGCGGTCACCTCCAGTCTTATGTCGGGATAGGCGGCAAGGAAGGGCGGCAGAAGGCGCGGCAGAACCAGTTTCGCCGCCACGACAGGCACGTTGAGCCGCAGCGTGCCGGCCGGGCGGCCGCGAAAGCCGTTGACGACATCGAGTGCTGCCTCGACCTCGCCGAGCGCGGGGCCCAGCCGCTCCAGCAGGCGTGCGCCGGCCTCGGTCGGTGCGACGCTGCGCGTGGTGCGGTTGAGGAGCCGCACGCCGAGCCCCGCCTCCAGCCGCCGCACCGTTTCGCTGAGGCTGGAGGCGCTGACGCCGCTGACCCTGGCCGCCTCGCGAAAGCCGCCGGCGCGCGCCACCGCCATGAATGCCTGGAGGTCGCCCAGATCCGCCATTGTTCGCCTTTCCGCACAGCCTGTGCCGATTGCGCCGTATTATCGCGCAAGCGGGCATTGTCTATATCTGGGCCGATCCACAGGAGATTGAGACCATGACTGACATCAGCAAGGCCGGAACATTCAAGCTTGGCGACCGCATCGTGAAGCGCATGGGCTACGGCGCCATGCAATTGGCCGGACCCGGCGTGTTCGGCCCGCCGAAAGACCATGACGGTGCACTCGCCGTGCTGCGCGAGGCGGTGGCGAGCGGTATCGACCATATCGACACCAGCGATTTCTACGGTCCGCACGTCACCAACCTGATCATCCGCGAGGCGCTGCACCCCTATCCCGCCAATCTCACCATTGTCACCAAGGTCAGTGCCCGGCGCGGCGCCGATGCATCGTGGATCCCCGCAATGTCGCCGCAGGAACTGACGCAGGCCGTGCACGACAATCTCCGCAATCTGGGACTGGACACGATGGAGGTCGTCAACCTGCGCTCCATGCACGGCATACACGGCCCGGCCGAAGGCTCGCTCGAACCCCAACTGAATACGCTCGCCGAACTGCAGCGTCAGGGTCTGGTGCGCCATATCGGCTTGAGCAATGTCACATCAACCCAGATCGCGCAGGGGCGCGGCATCGTCGACATCGTTTGCGTGCAGAACCAGTACAACATCGCGCATCGCGAGGATGACGCACTGATCGACGAGCTTGCCGCGGCCGGCATCGCCTATGTGCCGTTCTTCCCGCTCGGCGGCTTCACGCCGCTGCAATCCAGCACGCTGGCCGATGTCGCGCAAAAACTCGGCGCCACGCCCATGCAGGTGGCGCTCGCTTGGCTCCTGCGTCGCGCGCCCAACATCCTGCTCATCCCCGGCACCTCGTCCATTGCGCATCTCAGGCAAAACATGGCGGCGGCGGAGCTGGAGCTGCCAGCCGACGCGCTTTCCGTGCTGAACGGGATCGCGGACGAGACCGAGCAAGCAGCCTAAGCCGGCGCGACTAGCGCTTGCCGGGCGGCACCGCTGTCCGGCAAGATCCCGACCTCGGCGGCGGCTTGCGCAGCCGTCGCCGGCCATGGCATCTGGTCCGGTACAACGGATCGATCCGAAGCAGCATGGCTCCACGACCACCACGACCCGGCGTCAGCCTCAACCGCGCGCTGTCGAAGCTCGGCCTGTGCTCGCGCACCCAGGCCGAGCGGCTGATCGCCGAGGGCCGCGTGCGCGTCGGTGGCAAGGTCGCGCGCGATGCTTCCCTGCGCGTCGATATGAATCGCGACCGCATCGCCGTCGACGGCGAAAAAATCGTTGCTGAGCGCAAGGTCTATCTCATGCTTAACAAGCCGCGCGGGCTGGTCACGACCCGCGACGACCCGCTCGAGCGCGACACCGTCTATGCCTGTCTTGAAGGGCTTGACCTGCCTTTCGTCTCGCCGGTCGGCCGGCTGGACAAGGCGAGCGAAGGCCTGCTGCTGATGACCAACGACACGCGCTTCGCCAACCGGCTGATGGACCCGGCCTCGCACCTGCCCAAGACCTATCATGTTCAGATCGCCACGGTGCCCGACGCGGCGGTGCTGGAAGCGTTGCGCGCCGGCGCGCGTATCGACGGCGAGATCTTGAGCGCCAACTCGATCGAGCTGCTGCGCAGCGGCGGCCGCACCGCCTGGCTGGAGATCGTGCTCGACGAGGGCCGTAATCGCCACATCCGGCGCCTGCTCGCCGCCCACGGCATCGAGGTCAAGCGCCTGATCCGCGTGGCCATTGGCCGCTTGCCGCTCGGCGATCTCGCCAAGGGTACTGCGAGGCATTTGACGCCCGATGAATTGGCGCTGCTGGCGGGGTGAATAGGCGCAGGGTTGGCACTGTCGTTCGACATATCTGAAAATCGCGCCGGCACTTCCGTCTCCTGACGGAAAGCTGTCAGGAGCCCCGGCATATAGAAGGCCGGGAGCCCAGCCGCGGCTTCGACGATCAGGGAGCCAATGCGATGAATTTCGTCTCTGTCCGCATCATCACGTCCGATGTCCAGCGCCTCGTGCGCTTCTATGGCGAGATCACCGGCATGCCGGTGACGATGTACACGGAGGATTTCGCCGAACTGGCGACGCCGGCCTGCACGCTGGCGATCGGCAGCACGCGCACCCTGATGCTGTTCGGCAGCGACATCGCCCGCCCAGCCGACAACCGCACGGCCATCATCGAATTCCGAGTCGGCGACGTCGATGCCGAATTTGCCAAGTTGGCGGAAACAATCAAGGGCGCAATTGTCCAGGAGCCTACCACCATGCCCTGGGGCAACCGCTCGCTGCTGTTCCGCGACCCCGACTGCAATCTGGTGAATTTCTTCACGCCGGTAACCGCCGAGGCGATCCGGAAGTTCGACAGCTAGGCCGCCCTACTTCCCGTTCCACTTGCGCACCACCGGCTCGCCGAGGTCATGCTCGTAGCCGAGCACGCTGATGCTGGCCGTGTCGAGCACGAACAGCGCGCCGTCCTGCGGCGGCAAGTCGAGCCAGCGGGCGGTGAGCACGCGCAGGAAGTGCGCGCTGGAAAAGATCAGCGTGTCGGCGTTGGCCTCGCGCAGGCGATCGATGATCCTGTCGGCGCGGGCGCCCACATCGGCCGCCGTTTCGCCTTGCGGGCAGCCATCGCGAAAGACGTTCCAGCCCGGCCGTTCGGCCAGGATTTCCCTGGTGGTACGCCCCTCATAGGCGCCGTAGTCCCATTCCTGCAGGTCGTCCATCTTGACGCTTTGCGCCCCGAAGCCGGCAAGCACGCTGGTGTTGTAGGCGCGTTGCGAGGGGCTCGACCACACGGCCGAAAACGGCAGGCCTTTCAGCCGATCCGCCACACCCCGCGCGGCCGCCTCGCCGGCTGCCGTCAGCGGCATGTCGGTGCGGCCGGTGTGCTGGCCCGACAGGCTCCACGCCGTCTCGCCATGTCGGACCAGATGGATTTGAGGAAACGCACTGCTCATGACGGGCCTTTCGAAGTTGCCGCACCTTAGAGGACGATGCGGCGAAGGGGAATCCAGTCCGGGGTGGAACGCCCGTTTGGGTGCGGTCCATGCAATGCCCACCACATTCCCTGGCCCTGATCCCCGCCGCATTGGCACAATGACTGGGCGCCGGGCATGACTATGTGTGGTCCATAGGTTCATCAGGCACGATAGGTCACGATCATCATGTACAAACATCTGCTCATCGCCACCGACGGGTCGGAACTGGCCGATAAGGGCGTTGCCCACGGCCTCGGGCTGGCAAAGGGCCTCGGCGCCACCGTGACCTTCGTCACCGTCTCGGAACAATTCCCGATCTTCGCCTGGGGCGGCGCCATGGCGGGCTACGCCGCGGGCGATGGGCTGGCCGCCTATCAGGAAGAAGCCCGCAAATACGGCAAGGAGGTGCTCGACAAATGCAAGGCTTCCGCCGAGGGGCTGGGCGTGTCGGCCAAGGTCGTGCACATCGAGGACAGAAGGCCCGCCGAGGCGATCCTGGAACTGTCGCAGACCGAACGCTGCGACCTGATTGTCATGGCCTCGCACGGCCGCCGCGGATTGGGCAGGCTGCTTCTGGGAAGCCAGACGGCGGAAGTCGTATCCTACAGCGAAATCCCGGTCCTGGTGGTGCGGTAGGCCGGGTCCGGCCAGTCGGCGCTCTGCAAGCGGCACTCAGAACGCCGCCTCGGCCACCAGATAAAATCCCAGCGCCAAGAGCCCGGCGAAGAACACTTTGCGAAAAGTCTCGACGCTCATGCGCCGGCGCAGCGCCTGGCCGACAGCCATGCCGGCGAGCGCAGGCGCCAGCACCGCGACCGAACCCGCCAGCCCGGCCGTCGGCGAGGCCAGGGCGCCGGCCCTGAACAGCCCGATGGCCAGCGCCGCCGTCGACACGGTGAAGGACAGGCCGAGCGCCTGGATCAGCTCTTCCCTGCCCAGCCGCAGTGATTGCAGGTAGGGCACCGCCGGAATGACGAAGACGCCGGTGGCGCCGGTGACCAGGCCGGTCGCCACCCCGACCAGCGGCGATAGCAAGGCCTCGTGGCGTGGCGGCGTTGAGAAGCCGGCCTTGGCGAGGCCGAGAACGGCATAGAGCATCAGTGCCACGCCGAGCGCGCCGGACGCGGCCGCCGTATGCGCGCCGGTGAGCAGGCCGGCGCCGGCAACGGTGCCGATCACCACGCCGGCCATCATCGTCCATAGCCGCCTGACGAGCCCGCCGAACGAAGGACCGGTGAATAATTGCCACAGGTTGGTAGCCAGCGACGGGATCAGCAGAAGCGTGGCCGCCTCGGCCGGCGCCATGGTCACCGCCAGCAGGCCCATCGCCACCGTCGGCAGGCCCATCCCGACCACGCCCTTGACGAAGCCGGCGGCAAGGAAGACGGCGCAGATCCAGGCGACGGCGGCGGCGCTCAGCATGATGGCGTGTCCGGCAGCGGCTCAATCATGGAGCAGCATGTCGGCAGCGTCGATCCCCGCTGCCGGCCCCGCCGGTCCGGCGGCGGCGCTGCTGACAGGGGCAGATGTCATGGCGCATCCTGGCATGCCGGAATCCGAGCGCGCCACGGCCAGAAGGGCGACGGCAACCGCCAGCAGCATCGCCGCGCTTTCAGCGATGCCGAGCCCTTGCCGGTTCGATGCTGGTTTTCTCATCCTGGACCTCCACCGAAACTGTTTGACGAAATTCGCCGTCACCCACAATGTGGAAATCGCGGCGCCAGCCTTCGGCTGAGGCGAAGGCTGGCGCCGCAAGCCGGTCGGCCCGCTGCGCCATCGATCGCGTGATAGCGGCCATCGCCCGGGCTGTCTTGCGGGAGGAAAAAGATGCGCTTCGACCTCGTCGATCTCCGGCTGTTCCTGCTGGTCGCCGAGCGCGGCAGCATCACCCATGGCGCCGAGCTCGCGGGCCTCGCGCTGGCCTCGGCCAGCGCCCGCATCAAGGGCATGGAGGACAGGCTCGGCGCGCCGCTTCTGGAGCGCCGCCGGCGCGGCGTGGTGCCGACCGCCGCCGGCCAGGCACTGCTGCACCACGCGCGCGCGGTGCAGAACCAGATCGAGGCGATGGCCGGCGAGCTCGGCGCCTATGCCACGGGCCTGCGCGCGCGGGTCCGCCTGCTCGCCAACACGGCCGCCACCAGCGAACTTCTGCGCGACAGGCTGCCGGCCTTTCTGGTCGCGCATCCCGGCATCGACATAGACCTCGATGAGCGCCCCAGCCACGAGATCGCCGAGGCGGTGGCGAGCGGCGCCGCCGATCTTGGCATTGCCGCGACCTGGGCCGGCCTTTCCCATCTCGAGCAGAAACCGTTCTTCGTTGACCGGCTGGTGGTGATCGCCGCGCGCAACCGCCCCGGCCTCGAAGGCCGCGCGACCGGCCTCGCCGACATTCTCGGTGAAACCTTTGTCGGCCTGAGCGCCGGCCATCCCTTGCAGGAGCACATCTCCCGCCAGGCCGCGCGCCTTGGCGGTCATCTGCATTTTCGCATCCGCGTGCCCGGCCTCGACAATGTCTGCAGGCTGGTGGCCCAGGGCGCGGGCGTCGCCATCGTGCCGGAAAGCATCGTGCGCCGCTCGGCGCCCAGCCTGCGTAGCCTGCGGCTGACGGACGACTGGGGAACCCGCCAGCTCAATCTCTGCGCCCGCCGCTTCGACACGTTGACGCCGCAGGCCAAGCTGCTGGTCGCCGCACTGGTGTGAAGCCGCCGCCCACATGCTGAATTCGCGTGGAATCATGCCTTGCCTTTAAGGAGTCCATGAAATAGCTTGTTTGCACATAGGCAAAAAAATCGCCTAGCTTTTTTCGTTTTATGAAAGACGGGGGACTTGCGGGAACATCTCGATCTGACCGATCGGCGGCTGGTCAAACAGCTGTCGCAGGACGCACAGCCGGGCATCAACCGCCTCGCCGAGATTCTGGCGATCTCGGTGCCGACGGTGCGCACGCGGCTGCGCAACCTGCTCGACCGCAACCTGCTCAAGATCGTGGGGCTCTTGAACCTGACGGAGCGGCCCGAACTGATCTCGGCCATCGTCGGCATCAACGCGCAAGGGCGCGGCCGCGCCCGCGAGCTGGCGCAGCGCATTTCCGAACTGCCCTTCGTCAACTCGGCCTCGGTCGTCACCGGGCGCTTCGACATCATCGTCGACGTGACGGTGGCCGGCGACGTCGCCGATCTCTACCGCGTCACCAGCGAGTTGATCCCGGGCGCCGGCGAGCCGGGCGAGGTCGTGCGCAGCGAGACCTTCGTCGTCATGGCGTCCTGCAACAAATGGGTCAGCCTGCCGGAAGGCTGCTGGTCGGACGACAGCATTCGCAAGGAGCCGGCATGAGGATAGCGGTTCTCGGGGGCCTCGGCCTGCTCAACCCGCTGCTGCATGTGCCGGACGCGCCTATCTTCGACGCGTTGGCCAGCCGCGGCATCGCGGTCGCCGAAACGGCGGCCCTGCACTAAGGAGACGGATTTTCGAACGGTGGCCGCCGCCGGCAACGGCGCCGCCGCTCAAAAAGCACCCTGTAGGGTAGACAACAAGACGACAAAAGGAGGAATACCCAATGAAACCAATGAACATTGCCAAGCTTTTCATCGCCGGCCTCGCACTGGCCGGCCTCACCGCCGCCGCCAGCGCCGGAGCGCTCGACGACATCACCAAGCGCGGCGAACTGCGTGTCGCCGTGCAGACGCAGGGACCGCCCTTCTCGCTGGTCGGCGCCAATGGCGAACGCACCGGCAGCTCGGTGGAACTGGCCGAACTGATGGCCAAGGAAATGGGCGTCAAGATCACCTTCCTCGACTTCGACTGGGACGGCCTGATCCCGGCGCTGCTTTCGGGCAAGGCCGACCTTCTGGTCGCAGACATGACGCCGACGCTGGCACGCGGCATGAAGGTCGCCTTCACCACGCCTTACATGTATACGGGCAGCACCGTCTTCACCAAGGCCGACGGCAAGTTCAAGACCACCGAGGACTGCAAGGCCAAGGGCACCAAGATCGCCGTGCTGCTCGGCGCCACCGGCGAGAAGGAAGCCAAGGCCGCCTTCCCCGATGCCGACATCAAGAGCTACAAGGGCGGCGGTCCGCTGCTGCTCGACGCCGTCAACAACGGCCAGGCCGATTGCGGCGTCAACGATGTCTCGGCGGTCAAGGGCCAGTCGACGGCCTATCCGGCCGGCACCTTCACAATCATGCCGGACCTCCTCTCGAAGGAGCCGCTTGCCTTCGCCACCCGCTATGACGAGCCGGATCTCCTGATCTGGATGAACCTGTTCCTCAACCAGGTCACCATCGACGGCCGTCTGCAGAAGAACCTCGACTACTGGGTCAATTCGGAAGACTGGAAGAAAGATCACTGATTAGGGATTAGGGAATTAGGGATTAGTGAATAGCGAATTAGTGAGTAGTGAATAGGGAATTCCGGATCCGCCTCACTGCTCACTGCTCACTGCTCACTACTCACTATTCCCTACCCACCATTCACGCCCATGCTCGAGAATTTCAGCTTCCGCACCATCGTCGAATACCTGCCCCTGTTCGGGCAGGGCCTGGTCACGACCGTGTGGCTGTCGGCGCTGTCCTTTTTCGGCGCGCTCGCAGTCGGCATCCTGCTGTGCGCGATGAACCTGCAGCGCGGCTGGCTGTTTCGGGTGCCGGCCAAGGCCTATATCGACGCCGTACGCGCCACGCCCTTGCTGGCGCAGCTCTATTTTCTCTATTTCGGCCTGCCGCGCCTCGGGTTCGTGCTGCCCGAACTCGTCGTCGGCATCCTCGCGTTGTCACTGAACAGCGGCGCCTATGTCGCTGAAATCATTCGCGCCGGCATCCTGTCGATCCCGCGCGGCCAGGTTGAGGCCAGTGTTGCTTCGGGCATGACCTATGTCCAGCGCATGCGCCTGGTGGTCTTGCCGCAGGCGTTCAAGGTGACGATCCCGCCGCTGCTGGGACAAGCGATCGTGCTGGTCAAGGATTCGGCGCTCCTGTCGCTGATCTCGGTTGCCGAGCTGACGCGCGCCGGCCAGTTGCTCGCCTCCGACCGTTTCATGCCGGCGGAAGGATTTCTCACCATCGCCGCCTTCTACCTCCTGCTCTATTACGGCCTCAAAGGGCTGGCGGTTCTCTCCGGCCGCTGGCTCGGCTCGGCGGGAGCGCGCATATGATCTGGCAACAGTTGCAAAGCCTTGCGGGCAGCTATCCGCTGGCGCTGCGCGGCCTCGGCATGACCGTGGTGCTGTCGCTGATCAGCCTGGTGCTGGGCACCCTGCTCGGCTTCGGCCTGGGCATCTTGCGGACCGGCGGCAACCGGTTGATCGCCGGCGTGATCGGTGCCTGGGTAGACCTCATCCGGGGCACCCCGTTCCTGGTGCAGATATTCCTGATCTTCTTCATCTTGCCGGAGCTGGGCATCGAGCTCGACGCCTTCACCGCCGGCATCATCGCGCTGACCAACCTCGCCGCCTGCTTCATCTGCGAGATCGTCGCCGCCGGCATCCGTTCGGTTCCGACGGGCCAGGTCGAGGCGGCACTGGCGTCCGGCCTGTCGCGCTGGCAGCGCATGCGCCAGGTGGTGCTACCGCAGGCGATGCGCATCGTGCTGCCGCCGCTGGTCGGGCAATATGTGCTGCTGATCAAAGATTCTTCGGTCGTGTCGGCGATCGGCCTGACCGACCTCACCCGCGTCGGCTGGCTGGTGGTGCAGCGCGTGCCGAACGGCCTGCTGGTGTTCTTCCTCGTCGGCGTCGGCTATTTCATCGTCTGCTATCCGCTGATCATGCTCGCCCGCCGGCTCGAACGGCGCATGGGTGCCGCCCATGGCGAGGTGCAGATATGACATCGAACCCAAAGGTTCCGACCACATGACCAAAACGGGCATGATCGATTTTCGCGGCGTCAACAAATGGTTCGGCACGCTCAACGTGCTGAGGGACATCACGCTCAGCGTCGAGCCGCGCGAAGTGGTCGTCGTCTGCGGCCCGAGCGGGTCGGGCAAGAGCACGCTTATCCGCTGCATCAACGGGCTGGAGACGATCAAGGACGGCGACCTTGTCGTCGACGGCCAGCGGCTCGGCCACCCCGCCACCAACATGACGAAGCTGCGCACCGAGATCGGCTTCGTCTTCCAGTCCTTCAACCTCTACCCGCACAAGACCGCGCTCGAAAACGTCACGCTGGCGCCGATCCATGTCCGCAAGATCCCGCGCGCCGAAGCCGAGCAGGCCGGCCGCGAACTGCTGGCCAAGGTCGGGCTTGCCGACAAGGTCAACGCCTATCCTGCGCAGCTTTCAGGCGGCCAGCAACAGCGTGTGGCGATCGCCCGCTGCCTCGGCATGCGCCCCAAGATCATGCTGTTCGACGAGCCGACCTCCGCGCTCGACCCCGAGATGATTTCGGAAGTGCTCGACGTCATGGTCGCGGTTGCCGAGGAAGGCATGACCATGATGGTGGTGACGCATGAGATGGGCTTTGCCCGCAAGGTCGCCCAGCGCGTGGTGTTCATGGATGCCGGCGCCATCGTCGAAAGCGGCACGCCCGACGAGTTCTTCTCGCACCCCAGGACCGATCGCAGCCGCGCCTTCCTGAGCAAGATCCTGCGGCACTGACCGGCGCCGCCGCCTCAAGTGACCGCCAGCACCTTGCCCGTATCGTGCTGGCGCACGAAATCCACGTGGCGGCCGTCCCAGTGGTAGCTGTAGTGCCTCCCCTGGACGGGAACAGTCATTGCATCCGGCCAGAAGATGCCGATGCACTGCCCGCTTGGCATGCGCACGCTGTTCCACACCAGCCCGTCGCTGCCGGCCGCACGCAAGGCGCGGCCTTCGGCCTGCGAGGCGGTGTAGTCGTCCGGGTCGAGCGCGCCGGGCACCGCGTTGACGTCATCGAGGTCGCGATCGACGCTGCCGATCAGCACGCGGAAATCCGCGGTCCAGCCCGGCTCCTCCTTGGTGGCGCGCATAAAATTCTGGTGGTGGTGGATGGTTTCGGCCAGCGCCACCTCCTCGCTGTCGCCGGCATAGTAGATGCCGTAGCTGCCATCGGAAAACCGCCCGGGCCGCAAGGTCGAGCAATGCACGAAGGGCGCCATCACGAAACTTGCGCCGGGTCCGGACACCCGCCTTTCGGCAGGAACCTTGCCGAGGTCGCCGAGTTCCAGCCGGATGCGCGGATTGGTCTTCTCCTCGACGGCGGCCAGCGCTTCCCAATCGCGTGGGTCGGCAATGTCCTCGAAGAGGTCGATCGGCGGATGGATGGAGCGGATGATGCGGAAGGTCTGGGGCCAGTGGACGCGGCGCCGGACCGCGAGCCCACTCACCATGCACCACGCTCCGCGTCGAGCCATTCGCGCATCGCGGCAAGGTCGGAGATTTCGCCGCGCAGCATCAGGTCGAGCGCCGACTGGCCGCCGAACGTGGCGTTGGGTTTTCGGATCCAGGCATAGCCGCGCGCCGGCTCGGTGAAGAGATAGCGCAAGCCCTTATGGATGCCCATCAGATGCGCCATGCGGGTGCGCAGATCGCGGTCGATCCGACCGATGCCGCCTTCCTTCCAGCGCGCCCAGGTCCGCGCCGACATGCCGCCGAGCAGGATGCAGGCCTCGAGGTCGGTGAGGCCCCACGCCTTGAACAGGTTGACCGTGGTGCGCGCCAGGGCGCCCGCCTCTTCATCCGAGATGGCGCTGCCGACCGCGGCCGGCGTGGTGACGATGGACTGAAGCTGCATTTTCTGCTCCCGCTATTGGCAGACATATAGCATGTATTTGCCAATTGGCAAGGAAACAGGACCAGAGCGGCCACCTAAAAAGGTGGCGCGGCATAACAGACCAGGGTTCCTCGCCCCCACAAAGGTGGGGGAGAGGTGGCTCGGCGAAGCCGAGACGGAGCGGGGGAATGGCGCGGCGTGGATATGCCGTGAAAACCTTCCAGCGCCGCAGCCCCCTCTCCGACCGCTTCGCCGCCACCTCTCCCCCGCTTTGCGGGGCCGAGGAACCCACGTTCTGTGAGGGCGGCTCTTGTCCGCCTACTCCGCCGCCTCATACCCCGCGATACCCTTGATCTCCAGAAAATCCTCCAGCCCGTATTCGGCGTATTCGCGGCCGTTGCCGGATTGCTTGTAGCCGCCGAAGGGCAGGCCGGCGTCCCATTGGGGATAGTTGATGTAGACGTTGCCGGAGCGCATGCGCGCCGCGACGTCGCGCGCCTTCTGGATATCCTTGGCCTGGATATAGGAGGCAAGGCCGTAGACGGTGTCGTTGGCCTGCTCGACCGCCTGCTCGACCGTGTCGTAGGGCATGATGGCCAGCACCGGCCCGAAAATCTCCTCGCGCGCGATGCGCATGTCGTGGGTGACATCGGCGAACACGGTCGGCCTGACATAGTAGCCACGGTTGAGTTCGGCCGAACGGCCGGGGCCGCCCGCGACCAGCGTGGCGCCCTCGTCTATGCCGCTCTGGATCATGTCCTGGATCTTGTCGAACTGGGCCTGGCTGACGACAGGGCCGAGCTTGGTGCCGGGAGCGTCGGCCGGACCGACCACGAACTTTTCCGCCGCCGCCTTGGCGTAGGAAGCCGCCTCGTCATGACGGTCGCGTGGCACGAACATACGGGTTGGCGCGTTGCAGGACTGGCCGCTGTTGCTGAAGCAGCCGGCGACGCCCTTGGTCACGGCGGTGGCGAGGTCGACATCCGGGAACAGGATGTTGGCCGACTTGCCGCCAAGTTCCTGGTGCACGCGCTTGACGGTGTCGGCGGCGGCCTTGGCCACCAATATGCCGGCCCGGGTGGAGCCGGTGAACGACATCATGTCGATATCGGGATGGCTGGACAGCGCCTGGCCGACGCCGGGGCCGTCGCCATTGACGAGGTTGAACACGCCCTTCGGCACGCCGGCCTCGTTGAAGATCTCGGCGAAGATGATGGCGTCGAGCGGCGCGATCTCGGATGGCTTCAGCACCATGGTGCAACCGGCGGCAAGCGCCGGACCCACCTTGCAGGTGATCTGGTTCAGCGGCCAGTTCCATGGCGTGATCAGGCCGACGACGCCGATCGGCTCCTTGACGATCAGCGAGGAGCCCTTGACCTGCCGGAACTGGAAGCTCTTCAGCACTTCCGCCATCTTGGCCAGATGCGCGAGCCCGATGCCGACCTGGCTGTCGAGCGCCATCCGGCGCGGCGCGCCCATCTCGCGTGACACGGCGAGCGCAAGGTCCTGGCTGCGCTTCTTGTAGACCTCGATGACGCGGTTGAGGATGTCGAGCCGTTCCTCGACCGAGGTGAAGCCGAATGTGCCGAAGGCCCGCTTCGCGGCGACCACCGCCTTGTCGACGTCGGCCTTGGAACCAAGCGAAATCTGCGCGAAGCTATCTTCGTTCGACGGATCGATGACATCGATCGTGTTGGGCACGACAGGATCGACCCACGCGCCATCGATGTAGAACTGCAGATTGTGTGACATGATTTCTCCTGAGGGGCGCCGCACAGCCGTCCGGCGTGATATCTGGTTAGAAATAACGATGCGCGAATGGCGGTGTCAAACGCAACCCCGAACTGGTGAGCGAGCCGCGAGCGGTTGAACCAGCCGGGCGGGCGATAGCTGGAATAGAACGAGTTAAAGCAGAGTATGCCCGGCTTCGCCCAGAAGCCGTGTCGCCGCGACCCGATCGGCGGCTTTCACCAGCAGGTGATCGCCGTCGAAAGTCGACACCACGAAAATGCCCAGCTCGTTTTCCGACAGTGGCCTGATGACCGACAACACGATGCCGGTTTCGTCGAAGGCGAAAGGTCCTTGGAGCTTGAAGGCGACCCACTCGTCATCCCGCTTGACGCCATCTGGAACGCGATCCTGCAGACAGACGATCGAAAGTTCATCCTCGGTTCTGGTGATGCTGACGAAGCCTGGCCCGTCCGCCCAACCGGGAACGCTCGCTCCAGGCTCGAGCCGCGAAATCGCGTACAGCCCGGGCAGTTGCTTCAGCCTGATTTTGGCAGCCATTGTCGAACTCCGATTGCGGTCTATCCAGCGAGCCTCTTGCTCATATAGACAGTCGTACCGTTCATGAACGGCTCCTCCCGGTCGATCCTATAGCCGTGCCTCTTGTAAAGCGACACATTGGCCGCGAAGGCGCCATTGGTCAGCAGGCGAAGTTCGTTGCGGCCCGCTTCGGCCGCCTTGCGTTCAGCCCGCTCCAGCAACAGCCGGCCGATCCCCCTTCCCTGCGCATGCGGTGCCACGCAGACATTCTCGATCCAGACATGATCGTCGGCTGGCATGGTTTCGATCGCGCCGACGATTTCGCCCTGCTCGGTCGCAAGGTCGAACTCATGCTCTGCAACCGCTATGTCGTAGTCGGCGCGCATGGGCAGCGGTTCGCGGCCGATCAGCGGCACCCATTTGGCATAGGCCAAGCGCACGATGTCCCGGATGGCTGCGGCGTCCGCCGGCCCGGCCTGCCGGAACTGGATGGAAGGATTGATGCTCATCGAGGGCTCCAGACATGAACAGCCCGCCGACGGTTGCGCGGGCGGGGCTGGGAAGAACGAACCGGAATTAACGGGCCACTCCTCGTCGTCGCGCAATCATGCCGCCTCGCAGTGTACAGGTTCGGCGTCGCATGACATTGGCGCGGGGAAGAACGAACATGGCGCCAAGCTGGCGCAGCATGAGTGGCCCGTCAAGCCGACGCCAAGCCACCTTCTGGCGGTGCCCCAGCCTCTTTACCGCGCTGCCTCACCAACCCTGATTAGAGGCATGCCGTATCGGCCCTTGGCCGACGACCGCATTTTGGTCACGTAAGCCGGAAAACCGTCCTGGAAAATCGATCATTCTAACGAAAATAATTCATTGGAAAGATTAGTCGGGGAATGGCATTCCCCGGGCGAAGTCGCCTGGAGCATGACGTTGTCTTCCTTATCCCACATTGCGAACGATATTCCAAAAAGCCTGATTTCCGCCGAACCCGCGCAGCGCCGCAAGGCGCTCGACTCGACCAAGGCCGGACCCGTGCCCGGTATGATATTGGTCGCGATGATCACTGCGGTGGCCTTCTCGGCCCGCAACGTCTCCGGCTTTGCCCTGTTCAGCCCGATGATAATAGCCGTCGTCGCCGGCATGATCTACTCCAACGTGCTCGGCACGCCGGGGCACGCCAAGGCCGGCATCGCGTTTTCGCAGCGCCGGCTGCTGCGCTTCGCCATAGTGCTGCTCGGTTTCCAGCTGACGCTCGGCCAGGTGGTGTCGATCGGCGCCGGCGGTGTCGGCATCGTGGCAGCCACCCTTGGCGCCACCTTCGTCTTCACCATCACGCTCGGCCGGCTGATCGGCGTCGACGCGAAACTGGCGCAGCTGATCGCCGCCGGCACCTCGATCTGCGGTGCCTCGGCAATCGTGGCCACCAACATCGTCACCGACGCGCGCGACGAGGACGTCACCTACGCCGTCGCCTCGATCACCTTGTTCGGCACCGTCGCCATGCTCGGCTTCCCGCTGCTGGCGCCGCTGCTCGGCCTCGACCAGCATGCTTTCGGCCTGTGGGCGGGCGCCTCGATCCATGAGGTGGCGCAGGTCATCGGCGCCGGCTTCCAGAACGGCACCCAGTCGGGCGAGATCGCCACCGTCGCCAAGCTCACCCGCGTCGCCATGCTGGCGCCGATGGTCATCGCGCTGGGCCTGATGGCGCGCCGCAAGAGCAGCAGCGACCAGCAGGCGGCGCGCCCGCCCATGCCATGGTTCGTCGCCGCCTTCGTCGCCGTCGTGGCTCTGAACAGCCTTGTCGCGATACCCGCCGACGTGAAATCGGCGATGGCGCTCGCCACCACCATCATGCTGACCATGGGGCTGGCCGCCATGGGCCTGCAGGCCGATATCTCGCAGCTGCGCTCGCGCGGCCTGCGCCCGCTGGCGCTCGCCTTCTCGGCCTTCCTGTTCATCGGCGGCTTCAGCCTGATGCTGGTGAAGTTGGCCTAGGCCCCAAAGGTAGCGCTCTACGGCGCCCCCTTCTGTCCGGCAGGAAAGCGCCTAATCCTCGAACGAACTGGCCGCGACATAGATCGCGGCCAGCGTTTCGATGCCGGCCTGGTCCGCCTTGTCGAAGCGGCCGGGCAGCGGGCTGTCGAGATCGAGCACGCCGAAGACGCCTTCATCGTCTTCGAGAAGCACGACCAGTTCCGAACGCGAATCGGCGTCGCAGGCGATGTGGCCGGGGAAATCGTGCACGTCCTTGATAAGCATCGAGGTGCCGAGTTCGACCGCCGTGCCGCATACGCCCTTGCCTACGGCAATGCGCACGCAGGCCGGCTTGCCCTGGAACGGACCCAGCACCAATTCCTCGTCCGAGGCCAGGAAATAGAAGCCCGCCCAGTTGAGATCGGGCACCATCTGGAAGATCAGCGCCGCGGTGTTGGCGGCATTGGCAATCGAGTCGCCCTCGCCCTCGAGCAGCGCCTTCAGTTGCGCGGCAAGATCGCGGTAGAACGCGGCCTTGTCCGAAGTGTCGATGGCCTTGGCTGCGAACATGGCTTGTCTCCGAACTGAGAATCGCGGTTCCGTTTTCCGCAGGCTCTGCACCAAACGACCACCGGAACAGTCTACCGTGAATCCTACCCGCCACGAAAGCCGCAAGATCAGGGTCGCCGCCGGCTTCATCGCGGATGCGTCGGGCCGGCTGCTTCTGGTGCGCAAGCGCGGCACCAGCGCCTTCATGCAGCCCGGCGGCAAGATCGAGCCGCGCGAGTCCCCGCTCGATGCTCTGGTGCGTGAATTGCGCGAGGAACTCGGATTGGCGGTCGACCTCGCCACCACCTCCCGGCTCGGCCTGTTCTCGGCCAACGAGCCGGACAGCACGGTCGAGGCGGAATTGTTCGGGCTCTCCATCGACAGCCAGCCGATAGCCGCCCCCGAGATCGAGGAGATCATCTGGCTGGAGCCCGGCTCGACCAGTTCCGTCGAACTTGCGCCGCTGACGCGCGATGTGGTGCTGAGGTTGAGCGGAATGTAGCGGCGGCGGCGCCGCTATTACATCGGACGCTTGGGGTCGCCCTTTTGTGGCATTGCCGGATCGGGCTCGGATTTCTTGTGCTTGTCGGCGGCAATCCTGCGGATGCGGTCGAAGCGGCTTTCCTCTGTCGTTTCGGTCGTGACGACCGTCTGTGGCTTCTGCACGAACACGATCATGGATCGATCTCCTGGGCCAGAGGCCTGCGCGCCGGGGGAGAATCCCCCGGCGATAGTCGTCTCGCCTGCGGCAAAGACCGGTTTGGCGAGATACGGATCAGGCCTGAAAGACGGCTTTTATGAAACCATCTTCGCGAGCCGGCCGAATCCTAGTAGCCGCCCATGCCGCCACCGCTGCCCGCAGGCGCGGCATCCTTGGCCGGAATGTCCGAGATCATCGCTTCGGCGGTGATCAAAAGCGCGGCGATCGAGCCGGCATCTTGCAACGCGGTGCGCACCACTTTCGCCGGATCGACGATGCCCGCCTTGATCATGTCGACATACGCCTCGTTCTGGGCATCGAAACCCTGGTTGTGGTCCTTGCTGTCGGAGAGCTTGCCGACGACAACAGAGCCTTCAACGCCCGAATTCTCGGCGATCTGGCGGAGCGGCGCTTCGAGTGCCCTGAGCACGATCGAGATGCCGGCGGTGACATCGGCGTTGGCGCCGCCCAGGCCGGCAAGCGCCGTCCTGGCACGCAGCAGAGCCACGCCGCCGCCTGGCACGATGCCTTCCTCGACCGCCGCGCGCGTGGCGTTCAGCGCGTCGTCGATGCGGTCCTTCTTTTCCTTGACTTCCGACTCTGTGGCGCCGCCGACGCGGATGACGGCCACCCCGCCGGAGAGCTTGGCCAGCCGCTCCTGCAGCTTCTCCTTGTCATAGTCGGAGGTGGTTTCCTCGATCTGGCCCTTGATCTGGGCGACACGCGCCTGAATGGTCGCCTTGGTGCCGGCGCCGTCGATGATCGTGGTGGTGTCCTTTTCGATCAGCACGCGCTTGGCGCGGCCGAGCATCTCGATGGTGACGTTCTCCAGCTTGATGCCGAGATCCTCGGAGATCATCTGGCCGGATGTGAGCACCGCGATGTCTTCCAGCATCGCCTTGCGGCGGTCGCCGAAGCCCGGCGCCTTGACGGCCGCGACCTTGAGGCCGCCGCGCAGCTTGTTGACGACCAGCGTCGCCAGAGCCTCGCCTTCGACGTCCTCGGAGATGATCAGCAGCGGCCTGCCGCTCTGCACCACCGCTTCGAGGATCGGCAGCATTGCCTGCAGATTGCCGAGCTTCTTCTCGTGGATGAGAATATAGGGCTCTTCCAGCTCCGCGCGCATCTTGTCGGCATTGGTGACGAAATAGGGCGAGAGATAGCCGCGGTCGAACTGCATGCCTTCGACGACGTCGAGTTCGGTGTTCGCGGTCTTGGCTTCCTCGACGGTGATGACGCCGTCATTTCCGACCTTGTCCATCGCCTTGGCGATCATCTCGCCGACGCTGGCATCGCCATTGGCGGCGATTGTGCCGACCTGCGCGATCTCGGCCGACGATTTGACCTTCTTGGCCTTCGCCTTGATTTCCACGACGACGGCCGCGACGGCCTGGTCGATGCCGCGCTTGAGGTCCATCGGGTTCATGCCGGCGGCAACCAGCTTGGCGCCTTCGCGCAGGATCGAGGCGGCCAGCACCGTGGCAGTGGTGGTGCCGTCGCCGGCGAGGTCGTTGGTCTTCGAGGCCACTTCGCGCACCATCTGCGCGCCCATGTTCTCGAACTTGTCGGCAAGCTCGATTTCCTTGGCGACGGTGACGCCGTCCTTGGTGATGCGCGGCGCCCCATAGGCCTTGTCGATGATGACGTTGCGGCCCTTGGGGCCGAGCGTGACCTTGACCGCATTGGTGAGGATCTCGACGCCGCGCAGCATACGGTCGCGCGCATCGGTGGAGAATTTGATTTCCTTGGCAGACATGATTTTATCCAGTTCGCATTTGGAGTGGAGCCGTCACCGCGCAGAGGCGCGGCGCTTCAGTCAGGCGGCCTTCTTGGCTTCGACGCTCTTTTCGATAACGCCCATGATGTCGGCTTCCTTCATGATCAGAAGATCCTCGCCGTCGATCTTGACCTCCGTGCCCGACCATTTGCCGAACAGGATCAAGTCGCCGGCCTTGACGTCGAGCGGAACAAGTGCGCCGTTTTCGTCGCGGGCGCCGGGACCAACCGCGATCACTTCGCCTTCCTGCGGCTTTTCCTTGGCATTGTCGGGAATGATGATGCCGCCCTTGGATTTGATATCGCCTTCGGCGCGCCGGATGACGACGCGGTCGTGGAGTGGCCGAAATTTCATGAGAACTTCTTTCTGGGGCCGGCATAGGCGGCCGCCCCCTTCTATAGGCTCTTTGGCACTCGATAGATAGGAGTGCCAAAATTTATTCCGAGCGGATATTGAATAATCATAGTATTATTTCGGCGCCCGGTTTCATCGGGTCGGAAAACGACCAAATATTTCAAAAATTTGAATTTTCCCGGCAGAGTGCCTATTTATCGGACAAGTTCATTTTCACGATTTCAGACGCAAGGGAGATTTCCTCGATGGCCGACGGCAACCAGACGATCATGGAAAAAGCTGAAGCGCGCTTTGTCGACAAGCAGAAGAAGACGGCGGAGCGCAACAAGGCAACAGCCGAATATATGTCCGAAGCGAGGGCCAGGGAGATCAAGACGGCAAGGCTGAGGCAATTGCGGCTGGCCAAGGAAGAAGCCGACCGCGTGGCCGAGGCCCTGAACCCGACGCCGAAGAAGAAACGCGCGGTGAAGAAAACGACGGAGGCAAAATCATGAGCCTGACCTTCCCCAACCGCAGCCGCAGCTACGACGAGGCCGGCAAGCGCATCCGGTTCGTCGGCTATGACGGCATGTTCCAGATTTCCTTCTCGGTCGCCGCCGATGCCATGACGAGGATGCAGCCGGCGACGGCAGCCAATGAAGCCGGCTATCTCGCCACCTTCGACACCGAGAGCAGTGTTATCCGCGACGTAGCGTCAAAGGCCTATGACCGCACGCGCAAGAGCATGTATGTGCTGACGGCCGACGACTTCCGCTGAGACGACAGGCGAACGGCGCTGGATCAGGATTTACGCTCCGCCTTCTCCCGGCGCTTGACGTCCCGGACATTCATCTGATCGACCATGGCGTTGGCGTCGCGCGGGCTCATGCCGACCATCGCCCTTTGCCTGACGACGACGGGCTGGCCGGTGAAGACGTCGATGATGGCCCAGCTTTGGGGCAAGTCCATGCGCAGTGCGTAGCGGTTGGCCATTTGCCTCAGCCCTGCAACATGAAGAAGACCATGCCCAGGACCGATATCGTCCAGGCGACGACCGACAGCTTCAGCACCATGCCGCCATGGGCGGCCAGGGCCTCCCGCAGCCGTGGGGCGATACCTGCCGACGGGACCGGTTCCACCGCGACGACACGGGGTCCCTTGGCGCCAAGTTTTCCAAAGACGGGCAACAGCGACGGTTCACGCACGAAAATGGCCTCGAATGTCGGGGAAAGTCGGAGCGGGCAAGCTCTCGCCCTTCCATAGCACTCTTTTGGCGAGTGCCCTGCATGCCAAATGCAAATAGGCTGCTTTAACGCCGGCCGCATGCCACGTGACCCCGATCGTCAGATGCTGAAAGCGCGCAAGGCGGCTGGGTAGCAGTCTTCTTGCCGGCGCGTCAGCGTCACGACGAAGACGAGGACCTGTCCGGCCCAGGCCGCAAATGCAAGCTGGCAAGACCCATCGCCCTTGATGATCCGACGCAGGCTCTACGTCATATGATTTTTGGAGGCCTCGCCTCGGGATCGAACCGAGGCTTCAGAGATTTGCCGTCTCCAGCGTAGCCGCTCCGCCACGAGGCCATGACTAGCGAACTAACCGATAATATTTGCGCAAGCGTTAAGACCGAAGAGTCGTTTGTAGACATGTCGCCGATTGCCGCTTTGGTTGGCTCGCGCCATGGCAGCACTGACGACTGCCGATTAGGCGCCTGATATGAACTCGCCGAGCCCGTGAGCCCGCCCTCCGGCGGCCGCTTCGCACCACGGAGGACCAGCCACTTTTCCTCTTGAACAGCCTCTGGATCTGGCTTAGTTTGGGTTTGAGAAAAGGTTTTTCCAAACGTTTCCAAGCGGGCTCGGCCATTGGCCGGGTCTCATTCCGGCCTGTAAGAGAAAACCTTTTCCCAATCGGGATTTTCGCCGCAATGGCATTGGACGATCAGCCAGCCTTTCCCAAGCCCGTCACCTTGCGTGACGTGGCGGCCGAGGCTGGCGTCAGCGTCGCCACCGCCTCGAAGGCGCTCAACGATCAGGGCCGCATGACCGCCGAGACCCGCGAGCGCATTCGCGAGACCGCGCAGCGCCTCGGCTTTCGGCCCAACAGCCTGGCGCAGAGCCTGCTGCGGCGACGCTCCTTCACCGTCGGCCTGCTCACCAACGATACCTATGGCCGCTTCTCGCTGCCGCTGATGTCGGGCATTTCCGACGCGCTGGTCGACGCCGGCGTCTCGGTGTTCCTGTGCAATGTCGAGGAGGATCCGCGTCTCGGCCAGCTCCATGTCGAGGCCATGCTCGACAAGCGCGTCGACGGCATCATCGCCACCGGCAAGCGCATCGACCGTCATCTGCCGGTCGACCTGTCCAATCTGCGCATTCCGGTGATCTATGCCTTCACCCAGCCCGATCCCGACGCCGTCGCCTTCGTCTCCGACGACGCTGGCGGCGCGCGGCTGGCAGTGGAGCATTTCTGTCGGCTCGGCCGCAGGCGCATCGCCCATGTCTCGGGACCGGCGAGCTTTGCCGTGGTGCACGCCAGGGCGCAGGCCTATCGCGATGTTCTGACCGAGAACGGCCTGTCGGTCACCGAGCCGCTGCTCGGCTCGTGGTCGGAGGCCTGGGGACACGAAGCCGTGGCGAGGCTGTTCGACGGCGCGGCCGACGACGCAAGCGAAAGACCGGACGCCGTCTTCTGCGGCAACGACCAGATCGCGCGCGGCGTCATCGATGCCTTGCGCGAACGCGGTCTCGACGTGCCCGGCGATGTCGGCGTCATCGGTTTCGACAATTGGGAGATCGTGGCCGAAGCGACGCGCCCGCCGCTGACCTCGGTCGACATGAACCTGGCTGCGCTCGGCCGCGAAGCGGGGCTGACCTTGCTTTCCCTGGTCGGCGGCAAGCCCGCCGCGCCAGGCATCCGGAAACTGCCGTGCCGGCTGGTGGTGCGTCAGTCCTGCGGCCGCCTGCCGGACGGCTGAAGAACCAAACGCCGCAATCGGCGGCAAGCCGCGCATCGCGGCCAAAACGTGGAGGAGGAGAACATGAGGACTTTGATTGCCAAGCTGGCCTTGACGGCCGCCGTACTCGGCGGCGGGCTGCAATTTGCCGCCGCCGAGACCGCCAACATCTGGGTGCGCGCCGACGGCTCGAACTTCATGCCGCGCATCGTCGATGCCTACAACAAGGGCCACACCAACCAGATCAAGCTCGACATCATCCCCAACGCCGAGATCATTCCGAAATACGGTGCTGCCGCCGCCGGCGGCACGGCGCCCGACGCGCTGTCGCTCGACCTGATCTACACGCCCTCCTTTGCTGCCGCCGGTCAGTTGGAGGACATCACCGACTGGGCCAAGTCGCTCCCCTATTTCGCCAGCCTGTCGCCGGCTCATGTGAAGACCGGCACGTACAAGGACCGCATCTACGGCCTGCCCTTCTCCGCCGACGCCTCGGTGCTGATCTGGAACAAGAAGCTGTTCAAGCAGGCCGGCCTCGACCCCGAAAAGGGCCCGGCCAATTGGGCCGAGATCGAAGCCGACGCCGAAAAAGTCAACGCGCTCGGCGGCAACATCAAGGGCTTCTACTTCTCCGGCAATTGCGGCGGCTGCAACATCTTCACCTTCACGCCGCTGGTCTGGGCCTCGGGCGGCGACATCCTCTCGCAGGACGGCTCCAAGGCGACGCTGGACAGCCCGCAGCTGCGCGGCGCCATCGATCTCTATCGTTCGATGGTCAAGAAGGGCCTGGTGCCGGAAGGCGCCCAGACCGACACCGGCGCCAATTTCTTCGCCGCCTTCGCCGGCGGCAACATCGGCATCTCGCCGTCGGGTGCCTTCGCTATCGGCGCGCTCAACACCCAGTATCCCGATATCGACTACGGCATCACCTTCCTGCCGGGCAAGGATGGCGGCTGGTCGTCCTTTGCCGGCGGCGATAATTTCGTCGTCACCAAGGGCACCAAGAAGATCGATGTGGTGAAGGAGTTCCTCGACTTCGCCTATTCGCTGGAAGGCCAGACGATCCTGGCCAAATATGGCAGCCTGCCGGTGCGCGGCGACATCGCCAAGGACGCGCTGAAGGACCTCGACCCGCGCTACCAGGTCGCAGCCGAGGCCATGGCCAAGGGCAAGACGCCCTATTCGGTGGTGTTCAACGACCTGATCAACTCCGCCAACGGCCCGTGGACGCAGATGGTCAACGAGGTGTTCTTCGGCGACGACGTCGACGGCGCCATCGCCAATGCGCAGGAGACCATGCAGTCGATCATAGACCAGGCGCCGCAGAAATAGGCGCCTGCCGGCCGCCCGCCTGTCTCCCTGAGCGGGTGGCCGGATACTGTTTGGTTCAGATACAGGGCTATCGCGTTGAGAAGACTCACTAGCATCGACAGCTTGGGACCTAGCGCACTTCGCCTCCCCTTCTCCCCTTGTGGGGTGAGAAGCGGTCCGCGCAGCGGAAGAAAAGCCAACTGCTTGGCTTTTCGAGCTTCGAACGCCCTGAGCCTGCGAAGGGCCGGGTGGTGGCCGATCCACTCTGCCGGGTCCCCGCTGCTTCGCAGCGTCCCGGTGTTCGCCGGCCTTTCATCGTGCCACTGGCACGATGAATTCGCCTCCGGCGAACCGGCCGCTCACCCCACAAGGGGAGAAGGAAAAGCGGGCCAGCCATGACCACCATCACAGCAACCACCGCCCCGCCCCGCCCCCGAAAACTCGTCGGTGCCGGTCGCCGGCAATGGATCGGTCTCATCTACGTCGCGCCGGCCGTGGCGCTGGTCATGGTGTTCTTCGTCATCCCGCTCGGCATGACGGCGTGGATGTCGCTGCACAACTGGCCCCTGATGGGCGGGCACTCCTTCATCGGCCTCGACAATTACGTCGCGATCCTGCGCGACACCAGGTTCTGGAATGCGCTGAAATTCACCGGCTATTACACGGTGATCGTCACCATCGCGATCTTCGCCGTCGCCTTTCCGCTGGCCATCTTCATCGAACGGCCGCGCCCGCTGACCAATCTCTACCGCACCGCCTTCTTCATGCCGGCGGTGGTCGGTTTCGCCTCGGCGAGCCTGCTCTGGTCATGGCTGCTCAACGTCGATTCCGGCCTGTTCAGCCCGGCCGCCTACAACCTCGGCCTGATCGACAGGAAATTCAATCTTCTGGCCACCTTCCAGCCGGCCTTCTGGTCGATCATCGCGATGGTGGTGTGGAAGGTCGCCGGCTTCACCATGATCATCCTGATGACCGGCCTGCAATCGATCCCGCAGGATTTGCAGGAAGCGGCCGTCATCGACGGCGCCGGCCCGTTCGCAAGATTCCGGGCCATTACCTTGCCGCTGATGCGCCGCACCCTGGCGCTGGCCCTGATCCTGTCGGTGGCCGGCTCGGTCCTCGCCTTCGACCAGTTCTACATCATCCTGCGCGGCGGCCCGCGCAACCAGACGCTGACGGCGGTGTACTGGATTTTCAACCAGTCCTTCGTGTCGTTCAAGCTCGGCTATGGCGCGGCGCTCTCCATGGTGCTGCTGGTGATCCTGGTGGCGCTCAGCCTCGTGCAGCTCTGGCTGCTGAGGAATCCCGAGGGCCTCGACTGATGGCGCAGGCAATGTCCGCTCAAGGCAAGCTCGCCGCCAGCGTCGTCAGGCACTCCACCGGCATCGTCGCCTCGGTGCTGTTCGTGGCGCCGATCGTGTGGGCCGCGCTGTCGGCCTTCAAGCCGGCGCAGGAGGCGCGCCAGCCGCCGCTGCCGCCCTGGCCGACGACAGGCTTCTCGCTGGAGAACTACGCCACGCTCAACACGTTCGGCGACGGGCTCTGGGTCTCGGCGCAGAACAGCATCTACGTCTCTGTCATGACGGTGCTGGTCTCCGTCGTTGTCTCCGTGCTCGCCGGCTACGGTTTCTCGCGCTTCCGATTTCCTCTCAAGGACCTGTTCTTCGTCCTCATCCTGTCGACGATCATGATTCCATTCCAGTCGATCCTGACGCCGATCTTCCTGGTGCTCACCAAGCTTGGCCTGCACAACACGCTGACCGGGCTGGTCGGCGTCTATGTGACGCTGCAATTGCCGTTCTCGATCTTCATGATGCGCAACGCCTTCGACGCGGTGCCGCGCGAGATCGAGGAGGCCGCGCGCATGGACGGCGCCGGAAACCCCACCATGCTGTTGAAGGTGATGCTGCCGCTGGTCTGGCCGGGCGTCGTCACCATCGCGCTGTTCGCCTTTCTCGGCGCCTGGAACGAGTTCCTCGCCGCTTTGGTGCTGATGACCGACCAGTCCAAGTTCACGCTGCCGGTGATGATGACCGCACTCCAGTCCGGCCGCTTCGGCGCCATCGACTGGGGCGCGGTGCAGGCGGGCGTCACCGTGATGATGGTGCCGTGCCTGATCCTGTTCCTGGCTTTGCAGCGCTTCTACATCCGCGGCCTGATGGCCGGGGCCGTCAAGTGATCGATCGAATGGAGTAAGTTCATGACCGCATCGTCTTCCGCCAGGCCTGCCAGCGCCTCCAGGCCCAAACTCGCCTTCCGGCCGCTACCGGTGCCCCAGGTCGACGTGCACGGCTTCTGGGGCGACCGTGCCGACGCCGTCGCCGCGCGCACCGCCGATATCCTCTACGACCGCTGCGTCGAGGCGGGCATGCTGGAGCAGATCGATCCGGACCGGCCCTCGCCCGGCGTCGTCATCCCGTTCCATTCCCCTTCGCCCGACGAGGCGGCCTCCCCCGGCTTCACCGGCTCGACGGTGACGACGCAGATGTTCTGGGACTCCGACTGGGGCAAGACGATCGAGACGGCGGCCTATTCGCTCTACCGCGCCAAGAACCCGGAGCTGGAGAAGAAGATCGACGCCGTCATCGACCTCTACGAAAAGCTGCAGCAGCCGGACGGCTATCTCTCGAGCTGGTACCAGCGCATCCAGCCCGGCCTGCGCTGGACCAATCTGCGCGATTGCCACGAGCTCTATTGCGCCGGCCACCTGATCGAGGGCGCCGTCGCCTATTACCAGGCGACCGGCAAGCGCAAGCTGCTCGACGTCATGTGCCGCTATGCCGACCATATCGCCTCGGTGCTCGGGCCCGAGCCGGGCAAGAAGAAAGGCTATTGCGGCCATGAGGAGATCGAGCTGGCGCTAGTGAAGCTCGCGCGGGTGACTGGCGAGAACAGATACATGGAGCTGGCGAAATACTTCATCGACCAGCGCGGCCAGCAACCGCATTATTTCGACGAGGAGGCGCGCGCCCGCGGCACCGATCCCAAGGCCTATCATTTCAAGACCTATGAATACAGCCAGTCGCACATTCCGGTGCGCGAGCAGGACAAGGTCGTCGGTCATGCGGTCAGGGCGATGTATCTCTATTCCGGCATGGCCGACATCGCCACCGAATATGGCGACGACAGCTTGCGGGTGGCGCTCGACCGGCTGTGGGACGATCTCACCAGCAAGAACCTCTACATCACCGGCGGGCTCGGGCCGTCGGCGCACAATGAGGGCTTTACCAGCGATTTCGACCTGCCCAATGAGAGCGCCTACGCCGAGACCTGTGCCGCCGTCGGCCTGGTGTTCTGGGCCAGCCGCATGCTCGGCATGGGGCCGAACGCCCGCTACGCCGATATCATGGAGCGGGCGCTCTACAACGGCTCGATCTCGGGCCTGTCGCTCGACGGCTCGCTGTTCTTCTACGAAAACCCGCTGGAAAGCCGGGGCCGGCACAACAGATGGAAATGGCACCGCTGCCCGTGCTGCCCGCCCAATATCGGGCGCATGGTGGCCTCCATCGGCAGCTATTTCTACAGCCTGGCGGACGACGCGCTTGCCGTCCATCTCTATGGCGATTCCACCGCTCGTTTCGACATAGCGGGCGTGCCGGTGGCACTGACGCAGGCGAGCCGCTACCCCTGGGACGGCGCGGTCGCCATCACCATCGAGCCGCAGGCGCCGGTCGCGTTCACCCTGCATCTGCGCGTGCCGGCATGGAGCGCCGGCGCGGCGCTCAAGGTCAATGGCGAGACGGTGAAGCTCGAGGACGTCACCAGCGATGGCTACGCGGCGATCCGGCGCACATGGAAGAAGGGCGATAGCGTCCGCCTCGATCTCGAAATGCCGATCGAACGGCTCTACGCCAACCCGCAGGTGCGCCAGGACGCCGGCCGCGTCGCGCTGTCGCGCGGCCCGCTGATCTACTGCGTCGAGGCGACCGACAATGACGGCAGCCTGCACCGCATCGCATTGCCGCGCACCGCAAGCATCGAGGCGCATGACGAGCCGGACCTGCTGGGCGGCGTGGTGGCGCTTTCGACCACAGCGCTGGCCGACACCGATGAGGGCTGGCAAAACGGGCTTTACCGCACCGACCCGCCCGCTGCCAGACAGACGCGGCTGACCGCCATCCCCTATTTCGCCTGGGACAACCGCGAGCCCGGCGAGATGCTGGTGTGGCTGAGGGACGGATGAGGCCAGAAGGGCGCGAAGGAGCGCGACAGGTTTCGTTCTGCCCGCCGCGTCTTCGGTGCCAGTCACACGGAGCCTATCGCCGGGCCTTTGACTTGTTCAGAGCGGCGGCGGCGTGGATAAGCGCCTTGAACGCTTCCTCGTCGACCTCCTCGCCCTCTTGGAAATCGATGGCGCGCCTGGTGTTTCCTTCCAGGCTGGAGTTGAACAGGCGCGACGGATCGGGCAGCGCCGCACCCTTGGCGAAGGTCAGCTTGACGACGTTCTTGTAGGTCTCGCCGGTGCAGATCATTCCGGCATGCTCCCACACCGGGACCCCGCGCCATTTCCACTCCTCCACGATCTCGGGGTCGGCCTGCCGGATCAGGCCGCGCAGCCGGCTCAGCATCTCGCCCCGCCAGTCGCCGAGTTCCTCGATCCTGCCGTCTATGAGCTGCGAAGGAGACCTGCCTTCTGGCGACCCGCTCTTCGTCATGTCCGTTCTCCTTCAGGCTTGAGGGCGGTCACCGCCCCGTCCGCCCGATCATAGGCGCTCTGTCGCGGGCGGCAAATCCGGGCCCGGCGTACAAATCTCACATTCGTTCGCCGGGCAATCGGCTCGCCTGTTTCACCCACTCGGTGAACTGGGCCTCGTCGAACTGGTCGTCCTCATGAATGTCAAGGTAACGCGTGTCCTTGCTTTTGGACTGGCCAGGCGGCACAGGGTCCAGCGACATGCCGCGGAAGAAGGCTACCTTTATGTATTTCGTGAAGCAATGAAAGCTGAGGAACCAGCCCTCGCCTTCCACGCCATAGAAGGGCGAGTTCCATTTGACGGCCTTGCGCACATCAGGCACGGCACGCTCGATGAGCGCGTCGAGGCGGCCGCCGACCTCGCTCTTCCAGTCCGGCATGGCTGCGATATAGGCCTGCACGGGGGCGTTGCCTTCGCCCTTGGCGATCTGCGGGTTGCCGCCAGAAAGCAGGACCGGACCGGCGGTTGCTGCCTGGCGGCGCCTTTAGCTGATTGCCCCTGCCTCTTCGCCATCCATCCCGTCCTTACTGGCTCGCGCGCTGCCGCCCGTTAAGCCGCTTGGCGGCGTATGGCAGCACGAACATGTAGAGGCCGCTGAACAGCAGCAGGAAAAGCGGCAGCAGCGGCGAATATACCACCCAGGCAGGCGGCTGCCCCAAGCCCATGGCGACGAAGTTGGCGAGGACGGTCCCCGTGAAGATGATCGATAGCCAGCGATGCGTTTGCCGGACCCATTTGTTCCAATCCATGCTATCTCCTCTTGAAAAATGAACGAAACGCCGCTTACCAGCGCGCCAGCTGCGTGATCTGGATGAGGTTACCGCAGCTATCGTTGAGCTGCGCTATGGTCGAGCCGGTCACTTCGGTCGGCGCCATGGCGAAGGCCGCGCCCCGCGCCTTGATGCGCTCGTGATCGGCCTTGATGTCGTCGGTGAAGAGCATCAGCGCCGGCTGGCCCTGTTTGAACAAGGCCTGCTGGTAGGCCTTGGCCGCCGGGTTGTCGTTCAGCGCAAGCTGCAGCTCGGTTCCCTCAGGCTCGTCCGGCGAGGCCACTGTCAGCCAGCGAAACGGACCGTTGCTGAAATCGGCCTTCTTGGTGAAGCCCAGCACGTCGGTGTAGAAGGCAAGTGCCTTCTCCTGGTCGTCCACATAGACGCGGGTCAATTTGATCTTCATCGCATGTCCTCCATAGGTTTTGTTGCGGCGGCCGCCTTCGAACAGGCTTGCCATGAACCCCGGCTGGCGGATTTCAGTCCGTCCGTGCCAGGAGCTCTTCCAGCTTCTCCAGGAATTTCGGCCATCCCATCTTGGCGCCGCCGTAGGCCCGCCTCTGCTCGGGCCGGAAACCGGACTGCTCCATGCGCAGATGGGTCCCGGCGGGCGTCGGGGTGAGCGTGAAGGTCACCACGCTCCTGAGATCGAAGGCCGGGTCTTGGTGTGCGAGGTTCCAGGTGTAGGACAGCGTCTTGTGCGGCTCGACGGCAAGCACCTCGCAATCCAGCACGCCGCCCCAGGCGGTGCTGAGGTTGAAGCGATGGCCCACGACCGGATTTAAATCGTTCTTCATCAGCCACTCCTCAATCAGATGCGGTTGCGTCAGTGCGCGCCAGAGTTTTTCCGGCGGATGCGAAATCTGCCGCTCGACGACGACAGTGCGGGTCTCGGCGACACTGTCGTTCACTGGTCCATCCTTTTGAGCAGATCCTCGAGATCGTCGAACCGGCTTTCCCAGAACCCGGCCATCTCACGCGTCCAGTCCATCAGCGGCGCCAGTGCGCCGAGTTGCGCGCTGTAATGCGTCTGGCGGCCTTCATGGCGGTCGCGCACCAGCCCGGCCTGCTTCAGCACGCCCAGATGCTTCGACACGGCCGGCTGCGAGACCCCCGACTGGATCGTCAGCGCTCCCACCGTCTGCTCTCCCTGGCGGCACAGCCGTTCGAAGATGGCGCGCCGCGTCGGGTCGGCGAGCGTCCTGAAGAGCGCATCATGAGCATTCGGCATTTAATCGATAACCCGTTGGCTATTGATTAACGTATAACTGTCGGGATATGTATTCGTCAAGCGGAAGATTTGGAGGGGCGGGAAAGCGTCCGGAAACTTTCGGGTCGCGCTGCGCTGGGAACGCCGATCGCTAAACCGTGGCGTGGACGCGGTTGATCTCCTCGGCCACCAGCGCCTGCAACTGCCAAAGGTTGCGATCGCGAATGCCGCAGGCGTCGAGGTGGCGGATGGTCTCGAACAGATATTGCGCGCCCGAGCCCCAATGGCCGGCGGCCCGGGCCAGCGTCGCCGCGATCGCCCGTTTGTCCAGCCTGCCGACATAGCGCGCATTGGCGGGATCGACGACGAAGCCGAGCGCGCGGCACATGCCGCCCTCGGTCCTGACCCGCAGCCAGCGCGGCACGTTGACGGCGGGCAGGATGGTCATCTCGCGGCGCAGCAGCGCCTCGAGATTGTCGGCAACCGGCTCCGCGATCTCGAACACCATGCCCTGGCATTGGCCACCACGGTCGAGCGCCATCATCAGGCCGGGCTGCTCGATCGTGCCGCGAAACCGCTGCACGGTGAAGCAGAAAGAGCGGTGCCAGCCGGTCGCCACCGCGCGCTCGCCGCCCCTCACCTCGCCCGCCGGCTTCCACAGCAGCGAGCCATAGGCGAACAGTTTCAGCGGCCCGGCCGGCGCATCGGCCAGGATTTCGTCGCTGAAACGCGCATAGTCGGCGTCGGTCATGTAGACCATGCCCGGCGTCGGCCCGGCATCCTCGACCGCGCGCAAGGTGCGGGCGACCAGCGCCTCCGTCAGCGCCATCGCCGCCTTGCGCGGCGATGCGGTGGAAATCGGCTTGTTCATGTTCGTCATGTTGCCCAAGGCAAAGGGATTCTCAAGAGCCAGAGCCACTCGGACCCGGACTCAGAAGCTGAGCGGACCTGCCCAAGCGTTTGAAAAGCCTCGGCGCACCACCGTCGCGATAGAATTGGCCGAAAGTCCGCCTGGGTTGGCGCGAGCCGCCGTCGGCGGAACGAGATCGCGTTCGAGGCGTTCCATAGGGTTGGGAGGGAACTATGAACGATGCGCCGGCAACGCCCGTCGGCAGGACACTTACGCCTGGCGAAATGGTCACCGTGATGTCGCATTTCCATCGCGCCGAGATTGCCCGCATGGCGGGATGGCGCGACCGTATCGACAGGACCAGCAATTGGGCGATCACCGTCGTGGCCGCGATGCTGTCGGTGTCGCTGTCGACGGCCAGTGCCCATCACGGCGTGCTGCTGTTCGCCATGCTGCTGGTGCTGCTGTTGCTGTGGATCGAGGCACGGCGTTACCGCTTCTTTGACGTCTACCGCGCCCGCGTGCGCCAGTTCGAGCGCCACTATTTCGCGCAGATATTCTCGCCGCAGCCGGACTTCGCCTCGGACTGGCTGCTGATCGTCGGCGAAAGCCTGCGCACGCCGAAATTTCTGGTCTCGCAGCGGGTGGCGCTGGCGCGCCGTTTGCGCCGCAACTACATCCATATGATGCTGATCCTGCTGCTCGCCTGGATCCTCAAACTATCGACGCCGAGCCTGCTCGATCGGGCCGCGCCGGTGGGTTTCGTCGGCACATTGCGCGAGGCCGTCAGCGCCGCCGCCCTGGGTCCCGTGCCCGGCCTGGTCATCGTCACGCTGGTCGCCATCCTCTTTGCCGGCCTGCTGGCCGTCGCCTCACTGACGCCCGACGACAACGGCGAACTCTCCTTCGGAGACGTGCATGTCTAGTCCGCGATGGACAAAAACGCTTTGCGAACAACCGGGTGAGGCGCCATCCTGAATCAAACCGCGAATGAGCGCCTGCGTGCCGGCTTGGAAAATAGCCGCATGGATGCCATCTAGAGGGACAGATCCGGTCCTCGGGCGGCCGGCCACGGAGCATCGAAACAAGTGACGCAGCGAAGCGGCAGCGCCGACCTGCCGCTGCATGGCGGACGGGTCCCGAAATGGCTGGGCGACCGCATGACGCGGCTCGGCGCGGTGCTGTGCCAGGCGATCGTCCACCATTATGGCCGCGACGAGCTGCTGCGCCGGCTGGCGCATCCCTTCTGGTTCCAGTCCTTCGGTGCGGTGATGGGCATGGACTGGCATTCGTCCGGAATCACCACCAGCGTCATCGGCGCGCTGAAGCGCGGGCTGACGCCGCTGTCGGGCGAGCTCGGCATCCATGTCTGCGGCGGACGCGGCGCTCATTCGCGCAAGACGCCGCATGAGCTGGAGATGATCGGCGAACGCGTGGGCTTCGACGGCGCGGCCCTTGCCACGGCCAGCCGCCTGGTCGCCAAGGTCGACAGCGCCGCCGTGCAGGACGGTTTCGACCTCTATCTGCACGGCTTCATCGTCACCGACGACAGCCGCTGGGTGGTCGTCCAGCAAGGCATGAACGGCGACAGAAGGCAGGCGCGCCGTTACCACTGGTTGTCGGAAGGGTTGAAGAGTTTCGTCGACCAGCCGCACGCGGCCATCGAGGGCGAGCGGCAGGGCGAGATCGTCAACCTCACCGACCATCGCGCCGAGGCCTCGCGCAGCGGCCAGCTCGATCTTCTGCGCCAGCTCGGTCCCGACCGGATCGTGCACGAATTCGCCGCCATCGAGCCTGCGGCGACTGAAGCAAAGCGCGACAGTGCACAACCAATGCTGCCCAATCTGGTCATGCCGGCGCACCATGACGTGCGCGAAAGCGACATCGTCATGCGCCGGCTCCACGGCAACATCTCGGCCGCCATCGAGAGCGGTCCGACGGACTTTCCCGAATTGCTGCTGGTGCCGGGCGTCGGCGCCCGCACGGTGCGGGCGCTGGCGATGGTGGCGGAGGTGGTGCATGGCGCGCCCTGCCGCTTTTCCGACCCGGCGCGCTTCTCGCTGGCGCATGGCGGCAAGGACCGGCATCCCTTTCCGGTGCCGCTGAAGGTCTATGACGAAACCATCGCCGTCATGAAGTCGGCGGTCGCCAAGGCCAAGCTCGGCCGCGAGGAGGAGCTTGCCGCCTTGCAGCGGCTCGACGGCCAGGCGCGGCGACTGGAGCGCTACGTCACCGGCCCGAGCCTGAAGGAGATCGTCGCCGGCGAGTTCGACCAGTCGCATCTGCTCGGCGGCCGCAGCGTCTTCGGCCCGGAGCCGCTGCCTGAGGATGCTTTGCCGGAGGGCGCCAAGAAGTAGGGCTAGATCGCCGATCGCGGCCGCTACGCCGACAATTGGCGAAGCAATCCGCGGGCGGCGTCCAGCCGGTATGGGCCTTTCTCCCCGCCACTATACGGGGAGAAATGTCCGGCAGGACAATGAGGGGCGGCGCCAAGCTTTCGGCAAATAGCATCTGGATCCTGTATTTCTCCCATGTCGGCGCTGCCCTCATCCGTCTGCCGGCACCTCCTCCCCGTATAGCGACGGGGAGAAGAGCGCTGTCTCCTATGTCGGCACTTACCCCAACAGATCGGCCGGAACAGATTGGCCCGACCTGCCGCAACCTTGCGCGGCATTGCACGTTTATGCGCAGCGGACTTGATCCGCGTTGAGGGGTTGGATGATTAGGCACTGGCCGCAAACGAGATTTCTTCCTGCCATTCTCATCCCTTCCGCCGTCCTTGCCTTAGCAGGCCCGGCCTGGGCCGCCCAGGCAAGCAGCCACGCAGCGGGCATGGGCGGCTCGGCGGAGGGCGTTTTCGTCGCCGAGATCATGCTTCTGCTTCTGGTCGGTCGTGGCCTCGGCGAAATCTTCCAGCGCTACGGCCAGCCGGCGATCATGGGCCAGCTGATCGGCGGCATCCTGCTGGGGCCTTCGCTGTTCGGCTGGCTCTGGCCCGGCGCGCAGCAGCTGATCTTCTCGAGCGACCCCGCGCAGAAGAGCATGATCGAGGCGGTCTCGCAGCTCGGCGTCCTGCTGCTTCTGCTGCTCACCGGCATGGAGACGGACCTGCGCCTGGTGCGCCGGGTGGGCGCGGCGTGTTTTTCGATCTCGGTCACCGGCGTCGTCGTGCCCTTTGCCTGCGGTTTCGCGCTGGCGCAGTTCCTGCCCGGCACGCTGCTGCCCGACCCCAGCGAGCGCGTCGTCGCCGGGCTTTTCCTTGGCACGGCCCTGTCGATCTCCTCGGTCAAGATCGTCGCCATGGTGGTGCGCGAGATGAACTTCATGCGCCGCAATCTCGGCCAGGTCATCATCTCCTCGGCCATCATCGAGGACACGATCGGCTGGCTGATCATCGCCGTCACCTTCGGCATCGCCACCAACGGCAGCCTTCAAATCGTGCCGCTGGTGGTGACCGTGGCCGAAGTGGCGCTGTTCATGGTGTTCTCCTTCACCATCGGCCGCCGGCTGGTGTTCACGCTGATCCGCTGGAGCAACGACTCCTTCCGCAGCGAATACGCCGTCATATCGGTCATCCTGATCATCATGGGCGTGATGGCGCTGATCACCAATCTGATCGGCGTCCACACCGTGCTCGGCGCCTTCGTCGCCGGCATATTGGTCGGCGAGTCCCCGATCCTGTCCAGCCACATCGAGAGCCAGCTGCGCGGCGTCATCACGGCGCTCTTCATGCCGATCTTCTTCGGCATGGCCGGGCTTTCGGCCGACCTCACCGTGCTCGCCGACCCGACGCTGGCGCTGCTGACGCTGGCGCTGGTGCTCATCGCCAGCATCGGCAAGTTCGGCGGCGCCTTCATCGGCGGCCGCTTCGCCGGCATGACGCTGAAGGAGGCGACCGCCGTCGGCAGCGCCATGAACGCGCGCGGCTCGACCGAGGTCATCGTCGCCTCGATCGGCCTGTCGATGAACATCCTGTCCCACAATCTGTTCACCATGATCGTCACCATGGCTGTCATCACCACGCTCGCCATGCCGCCCATGCTGCGCTGGGCGCTCGGCCGGCTGCCCGTCGAAGACGCCGAGAAGCAGCGCGTCGACCGCGAGCTGCTCGACGAGCGCGGCTTCGTCTCCAAGCTGGAACGGCTGCTGCTGCTGGTCGACGACAGCCCGGTCGGCAAGTTCACCGCCTATCTCGCGGGCCTGGTCGGCGGCGGCAGCGGCATGCCGACCACGCTTCTCCACCTCAAGGACGGCAGGCTTGCCGGCCCGGCCCGCGACAAGGGCCCGGAGCGTGCCTTGAAGGAGGTCAAGAAGGGCGCCGCCAGAAGCGCCAAAGCGGTCAGCAAGGCCGAGGACACGCCGGTCGAGAAGGTGCATCTCACCGCCCGCAGCGAACGCGAAGCGACCGCACGGACGATCGCCGAGGAGGCGCGCAAGGGCTATGGCCTGCTGCTGGTCGGGCTCGAGGCCATGCTGACCGAGAAGGGATCGTTCACCGAGGCGCTCAACGACATGACCAGCGGCTTCGACGGTCCGCTCTGCCTGGTGCTGAACGGTGCCGGCGCCGGGGGCAAGATGCCGGTGCTGCGCGCGGGCACCACCATCCTGGTGCCCGTCAACGGCACGGAAGTGTCGCGCCGCGCCGCCGATTTCGCCCTGGCGCTGGCAAGGCCGCACCGGGCGCGGGTCAAGGTGCTCTATGTCTCGCAGGCGCGCAAAGGCGCCCGGCAAGGCACCGTTTCGCACCGCCGCGAGGAGGCGGTGCTCAAGGACGTCGTCGATCTCGCCGACCGCTACGGCGTTGCCGTCGATACCGCCATCCGCGCCCGCGCCACCCCCGACAAGGCGATCGCCAGGGAAGTGGCCAAGGGGGCGGCGATGGTGGTGATGGGCGTCACGCAGCGGCCGGGCGAGGAACTGTTCTTCGGCGACACCGCCATGGCGGTGCTGGCCGCCGTCCCCTGCCCGGTCGTGCTCGTGGCAAGCGACCGCATCCGCGCCGAAGCAAGGCCCGAAGCCGCGGCCGAAACCGGTGCCTGATGGCCGAGCCTATAGGCCGAAGAACTGCCTGCCGATCACATAGCCCAGCGCCACCACGGCCAGCGGAAACAAGGCCGGCGCGACCTTGCCGAGGGCCGAGCCTTGCGGCTCCTTTGGCGGCACATAGCGTGCATTGCCGAGATTCTTGGTCATTGCGTACCCCCGCGCGAACCAGTTCATTAGCAGATGCTTATTAACAGCACGGCCGAATTAACGGTTCGCGAAGAAATTCGCTCGAAAGCCGGCCATTTGAGTGGAGAGCTGGCGAATGCGGCTTGGCTCAGCCTCGATCTCGGAACCGGGTTTGCCTGGGGCCTCGCGCAGCGCCGCGGCTTCGGCCGTCGCGGCGGAGCGCTATGTCCGGCAAACCGCCATGACGAAGAACTCGCGGTAGCAGAAATCCGGATCGTCGAGCAGGCGATCCGGCCGCTGCTTCAGGTCCTGCCAGTAGGCCTGGTCGGCATCAGGCAGGGCATAGCTCGGCGCGACGCTTGCAAAATAGGCCAGCAGGTCGGCAACATAGTCGCGCGTGAAGCGAGGCGCGGGCGCCCAGCGCTCGACCAGCCAGCCCTTGCGGCTGACGACCTCCAGGCCAGCCTGGCGCAGGCGCGCCGGAAGGGTCGAACCGCAATCGGTGCCGAGCACGCCCCGCTCGCGAAATCCCTGGAGCCTGGCTGCCATGAAGCGCGCCAGCAGCGCCCGGTCCATGGGCAGGATCTGCAAGATGGTCGAATCGAAATCCTTGACCGCCAAGATGCCGCCCGGCTTCAGCACGCGCCTGGCCTCGCCGACGGCAAGCTCGAACTCGGCCGGCGTCAGATACTGCATGACATTGCCGGACCAGACGCAATCGAACGATGCGTCGGCGAAGGGCAGCGACAGGATGCTGCCGACATGCGTGGCCATTTCCGGCGGCTCGGACAGCGTGCCCGCGAGCGCCTCGACCCGGGCGATGTTTTCGGGCGCGAGGTCGAGCGCGGCGATGAAGCCGGAGGGGCCGACGGCGCTCGCGATGAGCGGCAGGAAGCCGCCGCTGCCGCAACCGGCATCGAGCACGCGCCAGCCCGGGCGGATGCCGGCATCGAGCAAGGCCGCCTCATATTCGGGGCGCGACGATTCGAAATGAAGGTCGAGCCAACCGGCCTCGCTCGCCTCGTGACCGGTGGACGTTTGGTTCCTGGCAGACAAATGATTTCCCCCCCGATGGGCGCGGTACGGATAGAAGCGCACCGAGCGGCGGCACGCAATGGCTGCGAATTTGGGTGGAACCAGCGCCGGTCATTGCCTCGTCAGTTGAAGGCTGGATGGACAGGATGCGCCTCGTTCTGGTCGTTAGCTGATTTCGTACGTTGCCGAAAGCAGACATTGTTTGGGGGCTTTGGGAAGCAATGCGGAACATCGATTGACGGAGCCATCGCATGATCGAAATCCGCCGACTGTAATGCAACGCTCACCAAAGCGGCATGCAAATCAACGCGCCGTCTGCCGCTTTGGCATGCCAGCCGCAAGCTTGTGCATAACCATAAACTGTTGCTCACAGAACAAAAGGCAGGCAAACCTATCGTAAACAAATGTTGGGGGAATCACATGGTCTTCGATCTTTGGAATTTTCTTAGCGGTTTGGTTGCTGGCGCGATAGGTGGCTCTCTGCTCACGTTCCACTTCACGAAGAATGTCCGCGCAGATCGACACGGCACCGCAACCGATCAATCGGGCGCGCGTGCGGGTGGAGACATCGTGGGTCGCGACAAGCACTAGCCCACGGTACGAAATCACCCATGGAAATCGCGACACAAGACGGCACGATTGCCAACCAACAAGGCGCTAAAGCAGGCGGCAACATCGCTGGTCGCGACTACTACAACCAGGAACCCAAAAAGGGTCTGGTTGAAAAGCTGCTTCTCAAGCTGAAGGAGCAGTACGACTGCAGCGAACAGACCCAATCCACGATGGATGAACTCGCGCGATATCACACGCGCCGCACCACCGATGGAATCGACGGCCTGGAAGCCAAACTCAAAGCGAGCGGCCGTCTCGGCTACTACGACGAGGCGATCGAGAAAAAAGAGATGTTCGCGAAGCTTCTCGAGCGATGGTCTCTCTACTCATCAGCACAGCAGATTTTCGTTCATATACTTGCTAGGGCTGAAAACGAATTCACGCACGTCATATATGGTCAGATACAGACTAAGACTCCTGAGGAAATAAACGCGCTCGTGATGGACCGCATTGTGAATCCTATTGTGGAAGAATGTGGTGGCGATCTTATGTCCGTGAATCATAATATTGTTCAGGGCATGATTTATTGGCTGGCGGAGCAATGCTTCATCAAGTGGCATGAGAGCGCGGTCGCGGCATGACCCAGCTCACCTACAACGAAGCGTTCGATCCATATCACGCGGTCTTCAGGTTTCTGAGACTTCATCTCGCTTGCGACATCGGCGCCAGGCTGCCGTTCGACACTTTGCGCATTCTCGACTTCTACCTTCTCTTCCCTTTTCGGCTTCAGGCGATGAAGCTCTTTGCAAGCGATACAGGTTGGAGAAAAGTCAGCAAGTCATACGAAGATCGCGCGCCCTACGGCGCGATGCCGGAGGACAGCACCATCTTTGCGAGAATGGAGCCCTTCCAAAGGGCGGCAGCCGCGAGCCTTGCGCATAGCGGCCACCTCGCGCCCGAGGCATGGGATAACAATGAAGTACAGTTCACGCCTGAGATGCTGCCGCCGGCTGTTGCCGAGCGCTGCTCGGCGGTGAACGCTCAGATGACGGATATCATCGACATCCTGTGTCAGATCAGAGCGCGCTATCCTCTCGGGGGGCGTGACGGCCTGAAAGATCGGACCGGGCTTTTGGAATACCGATATGATTCGGTATGATCCCTGCCTCATCATCAAGCGTCTCGTCGTAAAGCGCGGAACTGCGGTTCTTTACGATGAAGCTTTCCATTGCGGCGTCAACGTTATCCGAGGCGATAACTCCTCGGGCAAATCGACTATCATGAACTTCCTGTTTTTTGGGCTTGGCGGCGACCTCGACCGCTCGGCCTGGAGCGAGCATGCGCTTTTGTGCGAGCACGTATGGCTGGAGGCAGAATTCAATGGCAATCCTGCGGTGCTTCGTCGGCAGATTGATGTCTCATCTCAATCTGCCATGGAAATATTCGGAGGCCGCTACGAGCAATCCGTTTCAGCGCCGATTGAGGCTTGGAAGCGATACCCGTACGCTCGCTCCAAAAGCCAAGAGAGCTTCTCCCAGGCGATCTTCCGGCTCCTCGACATGCCCGACGTGGCAGTTGAAGGCACGTCCAGCATTACGATCCATCAGATTCTCCGACTTCTATACGCTGATCAGCTATCACCGACCGAGAGCCTTTTTAGATTTGAAGGCTACGATCCGGAAAACCTTCGCGAAGCTGTTGGCAACCTGCTGTGCGGCGCGTTCGACACGGAAATCTATGAGCTACAGCAACTGAAACGCACGAAGGAGCGCGAATTCACAGAGGCATCCGCCGAGCTCAAAAGCATATTCCGCGTCATTGGTGGCGGCGATGAAAGCATGACGCTCGATTGGATCGAGCAGCGCCGAAAGACGCTGGTCGATGAGCGAGAATCCCTCTCCACTCGGCTCTTGGTCGCTGAAGAAGCCTTCTACTCCAGCCAGTCATCCGAAAAAATCACGATGCAGGCTCAGAAAGAGCTCTACAAACAGGTCCAAAAGCTTCAGTTGGATATTCGGCAAAATCAAGCTGAAGTGGATTCCCTAGAATTTGAGCTTTCGGACTCGGCTGCCTTCATAAGGACCCTAAATTCCAGACTTGAAGCATTGCGCGATGCCGACTTGGCTACGGAGGTCGTAGGCACGGCCCGGTTTGGGATTTGTCCGGCGTGCTACGCCGAAGTCGTCGATCACGAACACACGGTCTCGGCTTGCCATCTTTGCAAGACGCCGCTCGACACCGAACGCGCGAGAGAGCGGATCGTCGGAATCATCAATGAGCTTTCGATACAGGTCAGACAGTCCGAGCGGTTGCAGGAGATCAGAGCTGACCGGCTAAAAGCTTTCCAAGCCCAACTGAGCGCCCTACAGGGAACATGGCGGATGAAAGCCAAAGAGCTCGCCGATCTCAGCTCGGTTCCAACGTCGAAAGCTCGCGAGGAAATTCGCGATCTTCAGCGCCGCCTCGGCTACATCGATAAATCGATCGAAGACATTGAAGGACAGGTGAAGCTGGCTAATAAGATCGGCGACTTAGCTGCCAAGAAAGCTCAGTTGGATCAGGATATTCAATCACTGGGAATCCGCATAAGCGGTCTTCAGTTGAGCCAAACCGATCGCTTGCGGACGGCCAAGGCGAGTATCGAAAAGAACATCATCGAAATTTTGCGCGGCGATTTGAAGCGCCAGGATTCATTTGAGAACCCGGAGCACGTTCAATTTTCTTTCGCCAAGAACACCATCACAGTCGATGAACACACATATTTCTCGGCCAGCTCGCGTGTCGTTTTGAAAGCCGCCTTTCTGGTCGGCTTTCTCGAGGCGGCTTTACAGGATCGGAAGTTCCGCCATCCCCGCTTCTTGATGATCGATATCACCGAGGATAAGGGTATCGAGCAAGCGAGAAGCCACAACTTCCAGAAGCAGGTTATCGAGATTTCTGACCGAGCCCAAGTCGAGCACCAAGTCATCCTTGCAACCGCAATGCCATGGCCCGGAATCAGGCCGGAGCTGTTCGTCGGTAGACATTCGACCCGCCAACAAGGCACGCTTGGCTTTCTTCCACGCAAGGTCGATAGCACCGAGCAAGCGTAGGAGGTTCTCATGGCGAAAGCGCAACCAATCGAAATCGCAGGGGAAAAATTCGAGAAGAAGCGCGACGCCTTGGACTATATGAAAGCGATGCTCAATCGCTATCGTCCAGGGTCTTCTGTCAGCGCAACCGACGCGGCGTTCCTTGCTGAAGCTTTGAAGCGTCACCCGGAGGCGCGCACGAAAATCGGAGCAGGTGTCCGCGGCTTCGAGGTGCGATCGGCCGACTACGGCACCCAATGTTTTTGGATATTGCGGACCGACGAAACGGAAGAGCGTTTCTCATACAAGATCTGCGTTTAGGATGCGCGCTGACTTTCATTCTTTGCTCGCAATGGGAGATTTGAATTGAGTCAGATCTCACCTTTCAGCCCCAGACCGGAACTTATCGCACCGGGCAAGACCAACAAAGATTGGATAAATTTTGCGAGGCAGCTTGTTCCTGGGGGCAACGCGCAGCTTTGGGCGGAAGCATTTGACAGTTTCCTTCTGGCCAGACTGCGCAGCCGATATCTGAAGCCAATCGGTATGATACGCGAAAAAGGCGCGTGGGAAGGTGAAGGCTTCACTATAGCCTCGATCCAATGTGCGCTGATTGAATTCCTCGCTGCCACGCGCGCAGGCAAAAATTATCGGCACAGGAATCCGCAACCACCCTATGAGTACAGCGGTAGCCGCGACCTCTTCGTCAGGTTCCTTTTCCAAACAGCGCCGTTCGACAAACTCTTTTCAGAGGCTGATGCCGGCGACTATTACAGCAATGTGCGTTGCGCCCTTCTACACGAAGCCAGAACAAAAGATGGCTGGATTATCTGGGTCAACGGGCCGGTCCCGGTCGATTGCCAAAAGAAGGTCGTCTATCGCGATGGCTTTCAGTCTCTTATCGAGAGCTACATCGACGACTATGGCCTGGAGCTTACAAAAGACGTGGCTCTTCAAGAGGCGTTTCTCCAAAAGTTCAATGATCTAGCTGCTTAGATGGCGTCCTGCGTTGCTGTTCATCGAGTTCTATCGCCCGAAACGCTCGACTAATCTTAGTAGAATCGGATTTGTCGACGCGGATGACTGGGTGCGCGAGGCGCCGCCGAGTAACCCAATCGGCAGGCGTTAATGCCATATATCTGTTTCCGCTCGTCCTGGGACGATTGTTTGTCGCTGAACAAATGGAATGTTCTCGGCAGAGACACAGGGCGCCGAACGACAAATGTAAGGTCGGCTGCCAAGCGGCAGCTATCTGCGTGACCGCCGCCAAGACCTGACCGTCCCCTCTCGGCCCCTATCAAAGACGTCTTCACCCTCGATGCTAAGAGATCGCGGCGAGGCGCCTCCCCCTCACCCCCCAGCCAACCTCGGCAACAAAAAAATCTCCGCCCCCTGCGGCAGCTTCTTCCCCCACGTATCCCGGTAAATCACCCCGTCGATCGCCACCGCGATCCCCCGGTCGATCAACGGCTCCAGGCCGGGATACTGTTCAGCCAGTTTCCTGAACAGTTCCCTTATGTCCTTGGCCTCGACCTCGACCTTGCTCTGGCCTCCGGCGGTCGCGGCAAGCGCCCCCCAGAGCGTCACTTGGACCATCAGCCTTCCCGTTCCGCCTCGATCGCCGCCAGGATGCGCGGAGGCGACATCGGGATGTGGGTCATGCGCACGCCGGCCGCGTTCGACACGGCGTTGGCGATTGCTGCCAGCGGCGGTACGATCGAGGTTTCGCCGACGCCGCGCACGCCATAGGGGTGGTTGGGGTTGGGGATTTCCAGGATCTGCGTGTCGATCATCGGCAGGTCGGAGCAGACCGGGATGCGGTAGTCGAGGAAGCCGGCGTTCTGCAGCCGCCCGTCCTTGCCGTAAATATACTCCTCGTTGAGCGCCCAGCCGATGCCTTGCGCGGCACCGCCCTGGTACTGGCCCTCGACATAGGTCGGGTGCACCGCCTTGCCGGCATCCTGCACCACCGTATAGCGGATCACCCTGGTCGAGCCGGTGTCGGGGTCGACCTCGATGTCGCATATATGGGTGGCGAAGGAGACGCCGGCGCCGTCGGCGACGAGCTCGCTATGGCCGGCGATCGGCCCGCCGGTCTTGCCGGATTGCGCCGCGATCTCCTTCAGCGACAGTTTGCCGAGATTGCCGTGCTTCTCGCCCTTGGCCACCGCATGGCCCTGCTCCCAGACCACGTCGTCGACGGAAATGTCCCACATCTGCGCGGCGCGCTCGCGCAGCACCTTGATGGCGTTGCGGGCGGCCGAGATGGTCGCCATGGAGGAGGAGAAGGTGCCGCGGCTGCCGTCGGTCATGTCGTTGTAGCCGAGGCTGGACGTGTCGGCGACGACGGCCTTGACCTGCGAATAATCGATGCCGAGCTCCTCCGCCGCCACCAGCGATAGCGACGCGCGGGAACCGCCGACATCCACCGTGCCGACGGCAAGCGAGACCGAGCCGTCCATGCCGATGTTGAGGTCGGTACAGGTCTGGCCGCCGAAATTGAACCAGAAGCCGCAGGCCATGCCCCTGCCCTGGTTCTTACCAAGCGGCGCCTTCATGTGGGCATGGTTCTTCACCGCCTCCAGCGTCGGGCCGATGCCGATGGGGCCATAGACCGGGCCGTAGGACGATCGCGTGCCTTCCTGCGCCGCGTTCCTGATGCGGAAGTCGACCGGGTCCATGCCGATCTCCTTGGCGAGCTCGTCGACGGCGCTTTCCACCGCGAAGGCCGCCATCGGCGCCGACGGCGCGCGGTAGGCCGCGGTCTTCGGCCGGTTGACCAGCACTTCGAAGCCGACGGTCTTGACGTTCTCCAGCCTGTAGCAGGCAAACGCCGTCATGGCGCCGATCTCGGCCCAGGTGCCGGCATAGGGGCCGCAGGTGTAACGCAGCGTCGCCTCGGCGGCGGTGATGGTGCCGTCCTTGCGGGCGCCGATCTTGACGTCGATGGAGGTGGCGCTGGTCGGACCCGAGGCGCGGAACACCTCGTCGCGGGTCATCACCAGCTTCACCGGGCGGCCGGCCTTGCGCGACAGAGCGAGCGCCACCGGCTCGGCCCATACATGGGTCTTGCCGCCGAAGCCGCCGCCGATCTCCGAGGAGGTGACGCGCAGCTTCGAGGCTTCCATGCCCAGCAGTTGCGCGCAATGCTGGCGGTAGACGAAATGCCCTTGAGTGCAGACCCAGAGGTCCGCCGTGCCGTCTGAGCTGACATTGGCCACGCAGGCATGCGGCTCGATATAGCCCTGGTGCGTCTGCTCGGTCTTGAAGGAGCGCTCGACGATGAAGTCGGCCTGCCCAAAACCCTGGTGGACGTCGCCATGGCCGAACTGGCTGCGCTTGGTGACGTTGGAGGGCTTGACCGGCTTTTCCTCCAGCCCCTCGGTGAAAACGGTCTCGTTGATCAGCGGGGCGTGGTGCTGCATCGCCTCGTCGACATCGGTGACATGCGGCAGCACCTCGTAGTCGACCTCGATCAGCTTCAACGCCTGCCTGGCGGTGCGGGCGTCGATCGCGGCGACAGCGGCCACCGCATGGCCGTCATAGAGCGCCTTGGTGCGCGCCATGCAATTGTCGAGGATGTCGTACATGGCGGCATCGCCGTCGGTGAGGTCGGGCAGGTCGGCGGCGGTGATCACCGCCTTCACGCCGGCGAGCTTTTCCGCCTTCGAAGTGTCGATCTTCCTGATTTTGGCGTGCGCGTGCGGGCTGCGCAGCACGCGCCCGACCAGCTGGCCGGCCATGTTGAAGTCGGCGCCGTAGCGGGCGCGGCCGGTCACCTTGTCGACGCCGTCGGGACGGATGGGACGCGTGCCGACCGAAGCGAAATTGCGATTGGAAAAACGCGGATCGAAATTCATCGTCAGGCTCCCTTCATCACGCTTGCCGCGTCCTGGACGGCGCGCACGATCTTGTCATAGCCGGTGCAGCGGCACAGATTCCCGGCCAGCCCGAAGCGGATCTCCTCCTCGGTCGGGTCGGGATTCTTGGCCAAAAGGTCCTTCGCCGCGATCAGGAAGCCCGGCGTGCAAACGCCGCATTGCAGCGCGGCGTGCTCCAGGAACTTCTGCTGCAGCGGATGCAACTGGTCGCCATGCGCCATGCCCTCGACGGTCTCCACGCGGCGCCCTTGCGCCTCCGCGCCCAGCACCAGGCACGAGCACACCAGCCGGTCGTCGAGGATGATGCTGCAGGCGCCGCAGTCGCCGGTGCCGCAGCCTTCCTTGGCGCCGGTCAGCCCGAGCCGGTCGCGCAGCACGTCGAGCAGTGTCTCGTCGGGCTGGCAGAGATACTCGACGCTGTCGCCGTTGATCGTGGTTGAAACTGCTACACCGGCCATCACTTGCCTCCTGCACGCTTGTAGGCTGACGTGGCGGCCCGCCTGGCCAGCACGCCCGCGACTTTCCGTCTGAACTCGATCGTGCCCCGCTTGTCGTCGATGGGCCGGCAGGCCCCGGAGCAGACCTTGGCGAGCCGCTCGAGCGCGGCTTCGTCCAGCGTCCTGCCGATGAGGGCCTCGGCGGCCTCCTGCACCAGAAGCACCGTGGGCGCGGCGGCGCCCAGCGCCACGCGGGCCGCCTTGACGACACCTTGCTCGTCGAGCGTCAGGTTCACGCCGGCGCTGACCACCGCGATATCCATCTCGGTGCGGGGAATGAACCTGAGATACGCGTCGCCCGAGCGCTCCGCTTGGCTGTCGAGCAGGATCGCCTCGATGATCTCACCCTTGGCGAGCGACGTCTTGCCCGGTCCGGTCGGCACCGCCTCCACCGCAATGGTGCGCCGGCCCGCGGGCCCGACGATCACCGCCCTGGCGCCGGCCGCCACCAGCGCCGGCACGCTGTCGGCCGCCGGCGAGGCGTTGCACAGATTGCCAACGATGGTGCAGCGTCCCTGCACCTGCTTCGAGCCGATCAGCTTGGCCGCCTCGACGACGCCGGGCCAGGCCTTCTTCAGGGCCGCGTTCTCTCCCAGCACCGCGCAGGGCACCGCCGCACCGATGCTGAAGCCGTCGGCCGTTTCCCTGATTTCGCTCAAGGCCGCGATCGCCTTGATGTCGACGATCAGTTCGGGTTCGATGAAGCCGCCCTTCATCCTCACCAGCAGGTCGCTGCCTCCGGCGAGAATGGCCGCCGTTCCGGCTGATCCGGCCAAGTGGCCAACGGCATCTTCGATTGAAAGTGGACGTATGTAGCGCATCGTCTCCCCTTGGTCACAGCGATCTCAGCGACCGTTATAAACAGTCTCCTCATAATGGCTATCCGGTTCGTCATTTTCGACGATTGGGCCAGCCGCCGCAAAATCGAGTCCCAACCCAGGCTGAACTGGCGTAAGCCAGTCGCGCAGGCCGCGGCCGAGGCTCTGAAAAAATTCCAGGAGCCGGTGTCGGACTGGCCGGGCCCCGCTCGTCCTTGGGGCATCGAACAGGCATTATGAAAGGATATGATATGCCCGGCACCGTACGTTTGCACCGTGTTCTCACCACCAGCCCGGAAAAAGTCTATCGCGCCTTCGTCGAGGCCGACGCGCTGGCGAAGTGGCTGCCGCCGAACGGCTTCACCTGCACGGTTCATCACTTCGAGGGCAAGGTGGGCGGCACGTTCAAGATGTCGTTCCGCAACTTCACCACCGGCGACAGCCATGCCTTCGGCGGCGAGTATCTCGAACTCGTTCCCGGTGAGCGCCTGCGCTACACCGACAGGTTCGACGATCCCAATCTGCCGGGCGAGATCCAGGTGACCGTAACCCTGAAAAAAGTATCTGTCGGCACCGAGATCGACATCACCCAGGCCGGCATTCCCGACGTCATCCCGGTCGAGGCCTGCTATCTCGGCTGGCAGGAGTCGCTGCGGAACCTGGCAAAGCTCGTCGAGCCCGAGATAAATCAATAGGCCAGACGGTGGCGGTTTCAGCCATTTGCCGCTAGCTATCCTTCCGACGCGCCCGGTCGATCGGGCGCGTCGTGAGCGATACAGCGGAGGCCAAAATCATGACTCTCACCAACCGGGACATCGTCGAGCTGAGCGAATGGCGGCGCAAGTTGCACCAGCAGCCGGAAATCTCGAACGAGGAGGAAAAGACGGCAAAAGCCGTCGTCGACTTCCTCGCCGATACCAATCCCGACAAGGTGCTGACCGGATTGGGCGGGCATGGTGTCGCGGCCGTCTACGACAGCGGCAAAAACGGACCAACCGTCCTGTTTCGTTCGGAACTCGACGCGCTGCCGATCGAAGAACTGTCCGGCGTGCCGCATGCCTCGCGCGTGCCAGGCAAGTCGCATATGTGCGGCCATGACGGACACACCGCGATCCTGGCGGCGCTCGGACGCCAGCTCGGGCGCGAGCGGCCCGCCAGCGGTCGCATCGTGCTGATGTTCCAGCCGGCGGAAGAAACCGGCAATGGGGCCGCCGGGGTCGTCGCCGACCCCCGTTTCGGCGAGATCGCGCCCGATTTCGCCTTTTCGCTGCACAATCTGCCCGGCGTGCCGTTCGGCGAGGTGCGGCTCAAGCCCGGCGTGGTCAACTGTGCCTCGCGCGGCATGCGCATCGTGCTGGAGGGCAAGACCGCGCATTCCTCCATGCCCGAGACCGGAATTTCGCCGATGCCGGCGATCAGCGCGTTGATGCCTGCCCTGCCCGCGCTCGGGCGCGGAACTTTCGCCGACGACGATTTCGGCATGGTCACCGTCACCCACGCCGAGATGGGCGAGGCCGTGTTCGGCATCGCGCCCGCCCATGCCGAGGTCTGGGCGACGCTGCGCACCAGGCGCGACGAGCGCATGGCGGATCTGTGCGCCGCCGCGGAAGCGCTGGTCACGAAGATCGCGGGCCAGCATCGCCTGTCCGCAAGCTGGGACTACCACGAGATCTTCGTCGCCAGCGTCAACGCGCCGGACGCGGTGGAGCATCTGCAACGCGCCCTCGACGAAGAGGGCGTCGCGCACACGCAAGAAGCCCTGCCGATGCGCGCCTCGGAGGATTTCGGCCTGTTCGGCCACAGCGCGACGTCGGCCATGTTCTTCCTCGGCGCCGGTGAGCGCCACCCTGCCCTGCACAATCCCGACTATGATTTCCCCGACGATTTGATCCCGATCGGGTCGAAGATCTTCATGCGCACGGCGCGCAATTTGCTGGGCTGAGGCAGGCCGGATGGCCGATCGGGGCGAGCCGGCACGCCACGCCCGGGCTGTGGTGGCATGGCTCGCTAAACGTCGAGAACAACCGTCATTCCACGGACCTCGGCCATATCGAGCAGCAGGTCCTGCAGGCGGTCCTCGGTCACCGTCTCGCCGGTTCGCTCCAGCAATTCGTCAATGCTTTCCTTCATTGAAAGGGCGGCAACCCCGGTTTTTTCGGAGAGCAGCCGCCCAATAGCAGCGCGGATTAGGGCATTCTGGTCAGGCATGATCCCCCTTTCATGCTGGGGTGGCGGCATGAGTTTTCTTCAATGCATGCTTCCGCCGCAACTTCTGCGAGGTTCAGCTTACGCTTGCAAGTCGTTTTGAGGGACTGATATTTACTATTTGGCGAATAGTTGCCCACGGACTACACCAGAGGCGCAACTCCTCGTTGCCGGATCCGGACCTCGCCGCTCCAGAAGGCACCTGACGCGCCGTCTCTATTAGAGGTTGCATCGGTCAGCCGCTTTTTGCCAACCAGGATATGCAACCGCGGCACCGCGCCTGACCCGCGCCAGGACCACCGTCAATCGCGATTGGCCCTTGCCGAAGCCGGCGGCCTCGCTCATCCATGCCTGGAAACGACCGCCAGGGCTAGAAGATGACCGATGCCAGCTTTCACATCGTCGAAGCGACGATCGAACAGTTGCGGAGCGCGCTTGAGGAGGGCCTTGTCACCAGCGTCGAACTTGTCGGTGCTTATCTCAGGCGCATCGCGCATTTCGACCGGCACGGCATCAGCCTCAATGCGGTGCCGGTTCTCAATCCTGATATGTTCGAGGAAGCCGCGGCTTCGGACCGGCGCCGCAGTCAGGACAAGACGCTCGGCCCGCTCGACGGCATTCCCTACACCGCCAAGGACAGCTACAAGGTGTCTGGCTTGACTGTTGCCGCCGGCTCTCCGGCCTTCGAGCATCTTATCGCCAACGAGGACGCCTTCACCGTCGCCCGGCTGCGTGCCGGCGGCGCGGTGCTGATCGGCCTCACCAACATGCCGCCCATGGCCAATGGCGGCATGCAGCGCGGCGTCTATGGCCGCGCCGAAAGCCCTTACAATGCCGATTACCTGACCGCCGCCTTCGCGTCCGGCTCCTCGAACGGCTCTGGCACCGCGACGGCGGCGAGCTTCTGCGCCTTCGGGCTTGGCGAGGAAACCTGGTCGTCCGGCCGCGCGCCGGCCACCAACAACGCGCTGGTCGCCTACACGCCGTCGCGCGGTGTCATTTCGGTGCGCGGCAACTGGCCCCTGGTGCCGACCATGGATGTCGTCGTGCCGCACACGCGCAGCGTGCCCGACATGCTCGAATTGCTGGATGTGATCGTCGCCGACGATCCCGAGACGCGGGGCGATTTCTGGCGCGCGCAGCCCTGGATCGCGCTGCCGAAGAGTTCCGAAATCCGACCGCCGCGCTATACCGATCTGGCGCTAGCGGGGTCGCTGAAAGGCATGCGGCTTGGCGTACCCAGAATGTATATCGGCCGCGACAGCGGCGCCGACCGGCCGATCGAAACCCGCGCCTCCGTGCTTGATCTCTGGGAGCAAGCGGCGGCGGACCTGACACGGCTTGGAGCCGAGGTGATGGAGGTCGATTTTCCTGTCGTCTCCAACTACGAGCGCGATCGCCCCGGCGCGCGCGCCATGGTCGACCGCGCTCTGGTGCCGCCGGACTTCGCCGATCGCGAGATCTGGGACCTCTGCATCTCAGCCTGGGATGATTTTTTGCGCGCGAACGATGATCTGAACATTCCCGATCTCGTTTCGGTCGACGGCCCGAAAATCTTTCCGCAGCCACCGGGCACGCTGCCCGACCGTTATGAAGGCGGTTTCGACTTGGCACAGTATGTCGAGCGCGCGAAATCAGGCGTCACGCCGTTCCGGGCCATTCCGACGATGGAGGACGGGCTGAAAGGGCTGGAAGCGACGCGGCGGCTCGATTTCGAGGACTGGCTGGACGCGAACAGGCTTGATGCCGTCGTGCTGCCTGCCGTCGCCGATGTCGGGCCCGCCGATGCCGACATCACTGAGGCCTCCGCGGCGCTTGCCTGGCGCAACGGCACCTGGGTCGCCAACGGCAATCTGGTGTGGCGGCATTTCGGCATCCCGACCGTTACCGTGCCGATGGGCACCATGGCCGACATCGGCATGCCGGTCGGCCTGACCTTCGCCGGCAAGGCCTATGACGATGAAAGGCTGTTGCGCATAGCCGGCGATTACGAGCGCTCCACGCGGCGCCGCACACGCCCGCCGCGCACGCCCGAACTGGCCGATGACGTGTTTTCGCGCCGGCCCACTCAAGCCGGCAATGGCGAGGCGCCCGCGCTCGCAATCAAGCTTGCGGCCGAGACGCGCGACAGCGGCGATCAGGACGAGATCGTCATCACGCTCGACCTCCCCGTCGACGCAACCGAGACGGAGCACGCTTGCATCAAGGTGCATGTCAACGGAGAGGCCGTAGCGATGCGGCGAGCCGGCGCGCGTTTGACCGGCCGGGCGTTTGTCCCGGCCGCGGAGCATCAACGGATCCACAGCGTCTGGCGCGGCCCCTACGGCTCGATCGTCACGGCGGTGATGCGGCTGCGGGATGGACGCAGCGCGGGCGCCTATGTGGTCACCGGCGGGATTGAATGACGATGAGCCCACGCGGGCCAATTTCGCGCCGGGCTATGTGAACCTGCGAAATTATGAGGAGCCAGCCATGATCAAGGTCAAACAACTCGCCCATGTCTGCATCTTCGCCAATGATCTGGACGAGACACGGCGCTTCTACGAGGATGTCCTGGGCATTGATATCCAGTTCAATTTCCTGCGCGACGGAAAGATTTTCGGTTTCTACCTTAATTGCGGCGGCCGCAGCCATATCGAGGTTTTTCACAAAGAGGGTGCGCGGTTCAGCGAGACGAACCAGATCAACCATTTCTGCCTGGAGGTGGAGGATATCGACGCCGCGATCACGCATATCGCGTCCAGGGGCGTGGAGGTCACCGCGAAAAAACTCGCCTGCGACGACACCTATCAGGCTTGGCTGCGCGACCCCGACGGCGTGAAGATCGAACTGTTCGAATACACCGGCAAGAGCGCGCAATTCACAGGCGGCGATCGCGTCGCCGATTGGTAGGCTGTCGCGGTTTCAGTGGGCAGCTACCCCCGCGCGGCCCAGAGCAAACCACGCTCGACGATGACAGCCATTTCCGGCATCGCGAACTCATCCGCCGTGTGTCCGAGCGAACTGTAGAAGACCTTGCCTGCGCCATATCTTCGCTTCCAGACAACCGGCATGTCGACGCCGCCGATGCCCGGGAAATGCTCGTCGGTGAAGGTGGTCGTCGCCAGCACCTCGTTGCTCGGGTCGACATGCATGTAGTACTGCTCCGACCGGTAGGCGAAGTCGCTAATGCCTCTCGTGATCGGATCGTCCGGTTTGGTGATGACCACGCGATAGTCGATGATGTCGCCGGGATGCGCGACCCATTGGCCGCCGGTCATGAACTGATAGTCCGGCTCGTTGCGGAAACTGTCGCCCATCGTGCCGTGGAAACCGCCGAGTCCCGTTCCCTGTCGAACCGCGCGCGTCAGATTCTGCAGCTCGGACTTTTCGATCTTCGACATGGTGATGACGGGCACGATGAGATCGAATGAGTTCAGCTCCGGATCGGCAAACATCCCCGTGCCCTCGCCGAGCGTGACCGTGTATCCATTGCGCTCCAGCATGTCGCGCACCACAGTGGCGCTGCGCTGGGGCGTATGGCCTTCCCACCCACCCCAGGCAATCAAGGCCTTCTTTGCCATGCAGTGAACCTCCTGAACTGTCCGCAGCAGCGATGGTTACACGGCTCGGCTGTCAGCGCCAACCCAGCGCCGGCGCGACATGGGTCAGGATCGCCTCGATGACATGGGCGTTGTAGTCGACGCCGAGTTGGTTGGGCACGGTGAGCAGCAGCGTGTCGGCCTCGGCGATCGCCTCGTCCTCGGCCAACTCCTTGATCAGCACGTCCGGTTCGGCGGCATAGCTGCGCCCGAAGATTGCCCGCGTGTTCTCCTCGATGAAGCCGATCTGGTCGCGGCCCTCATTGCCGCGCCCGAAATAGGCGCGGTCCCGGTCGTCGACCAGCGCGAAAATGCTGCGGCTGACCGAGACGCGCGGTTCGCGTTCATGGCCGGCCGCCTTCCAGGCCTCGCGATAGATCCGGATCTGCTCGGCCTGCTGGATATGGAAGGGCTTGCCGCTTTCGTCGAATTTGAGGGTCGAGCTCTGCAAATTCATGCCCAGCTTCGCCGCCCACTCCGAAGTGGCGTTGGTGGCGGCACCCCACCAGATGCGCTCGCGCAGGCCCTCCGAATGCGGTTCGAGCCGCAACAGCCCGGGGGGATTGGGGAACATCGGCCGCGGATTGGGCTGGGCGAAGCCCTCGCCGCGCAGCGTGTCGAGGAAGACCTCGGCGTGATGCCGCGCCATGTCGGCGTCGCTTTTGCCTTCCTGCGGCGCGTAGCCGAAATAGCGCCAGCCATCGATCACCTGTTCGGGCGAGCCCCGGCTGATGCCGAGCTGCAGGCGCCCGCCTGCGATGATGTCGGCGGCACCCGCGTCCTCCGCCATGTAGAGCGGATTCTCGTAGCGCATGTCGATGACCGCCGTGCCGATCTCGATGTGGCTGGTCTTGGCGCCGACCGCCGCCAGCAGCGGAAATGGCGAGGCGAGCTGTCGGGCAAAATGGTGGACGCGGAAATACGCGCCGTCAGCGCCGAGTTGCTCGGCCGCGACGGCGAGATCAATGGATTGCAACAGCGCGTCCGACGCCGAGCGCACCTGCGATTGCGACGAGGGCGTCCAGTGCCCGAATGACAGGAAACCGATTTTTTTCATGGCCCTGACGTATATACCGGCGACACGTGCTTCAATGCCAAAAGAGCAGGGTTACACACCGTCGCCCCTGCGTGACAGCAAAAGTGTGCCTTACCGAAAGTTTGAATGCCGTGGAGGGTGGGATGCTCAGGGGAATCCGCATCGTCGAGATCGAGGCGTTGGGGCCGGCGCCCTTTGCCGGCATGCTGCTCGCCGATCTCGGCGCCGACGTGATCGTCGTCCACCGCAAGCATGCATCCGTGCCGGGCCTTCCCGAGCGCTCGCTGCTCGATCGCGGCAAGCGCTCTATCGCGCTCGACCTCAGGGATGCCGAGGACGTTGCCGTGCTGATGCGCCTGATCGCCACCGCCGACGGCCTGATCGAGGGCTTCCGGCCGGGCGTGATGGAGCGTCTCGGGCTTGGTCCAGATGTGTGTCTGGCCGCCAACCCTCGCCTGGCCTATGGCCGCATGACCGGCTGGGGGCAGGAAGGCCCGCTCGCCCGCACCGCCGGCCACGACATGAACTATACCGGCGTGTCGGGCGCACTCTGGTATGCTTCCCTGCCGGGCGAGCCGCCAATGGCGCCGCCGACGCTGGTCGGCGACATAGGCGGCGGCGCGCTCTATCTGGTGATCGGCATGCTGGCCGCCATCATGAACGCCCGCGCCGGTGGTGAAGGCACGGTCGTCGACGCGGCGATCGTCGACGGCTCGGCCCATATGATGAACCTGTTGATGTCGCTCGCACCATCCGGCGGGCTTGCCGCCGAGCGTGGCCGGAGCCTTCTGGACGGACCGCATTGGTGCCGCGTCTACCGCACGTCTGATGGCGGCTTCATCAGCGTCCAGTGCGTCGAGCCGAAATTCTATGCGCTGTTCCTCGACAGGCTTGGTCTGGGCGGCGATCCGCAGTTCGCCGCTCAGTTCGACCGCGGCCTCTGGCCTGAGCTCGGCAGCCGGCTGGAAGCGATCTTTGCCGAAAAATCCCGAGACGAGTGGATGAAATTGTTCGAAGGAACGGATGCCTGCGTCGGGCCTGTGCTCAGCCCGCATGAGGCGGCGCTGCATCCGCACATGGCCGCACGCGGCTCCTGGTTGGTCGAGAATGGCGCGCTCCAAGCTGCCTCCGCCCCCCGTTTTTCCAAACGGACGGCAAAGGCACCGGCGAAAAGTCCGGCACGCGACGAACATGGTGCGGAGATTCGTGCCGAACTTGCGGATCCAGCCGCAAGTCGTTGAATAGGCTACCCGCCTTTGCTGAGGAAATCGCCGACTGGCCTGCGCCCGGCTCGGACCGAAGACGATATCGTGGCGGCACTTGCGGCAGTCGTGGGCGGCATACTTGAAAAGCATCTCGTATACGAGTATACGAGATGCTTTCATTGGGAGGAGGCTGCGCTCCATGTCCTTCAACTCGACTCGCGTCCAGACACCAATGGATGCCGTGGTCATCGGCGGCGGCATCGCCGGCTGCACGCTCGCCTATGAACTGGCCCGCCACGGTCTCAAGACGACGATCCTCGAGCAGAGCATGATCGCCGCCGAGTCCTCAGGACGAAACACCGGCACCTTGCTCACCGGCCCGCAGAAAGAGGTCGTCGAACTGCTGGACGCCAGCGTCGCGATCTATGCCGAGCTTGCCGACGGACCCGTTCCCTTCGAATTCGCCGCCATCGCACATCTGCTGATTTCCGAAGACGAGGCGAGTTTCGAGGCGGCTGCCGCCGTGGCCGACCGCTACAGGGAAGCCGGCGTGGCAATGGAAAAGATCACGGGCAAGGAACTGGCGCGCGACCACCCGCGTGTCGGCTTCAACGTGGCAGGCGCCTATTCCGTCGGCCGTGCATGGACGCTGGAACCCATGGGCGCGACACATGCCTTCGCCCACGCCGCCCGTGAGGCCGGCGCGACGATCCGTACTGGCCTGCGCGTCGCCCAGATCTTCTCCAGGGGCGGCAAGGTCCAGGGTATCTTGACCGACCAGGGGATCGTTCCCGCCGATCTCATCTTCATCGCCAACGGATTGTGGATGTCGGACCTTCTGCGCCGCACCGTCGGCGACGGACCGCTGCCCGGCCTGCCCTTCACCGCCGGGCGCGGCTGGTTGATCCAGTTGGGAAAACTCGACTTCGAGCTGCCCTGGATCGTCGAGGAATTGACCTGGCCGGATCAGGAAGAGCTCGGCCGGCGCATGAGGCTCGACGGCCTTGCCGATGTCGCCGCGCAGCGCGACGACCAGCCGGCGGTGGAAGCCATCTGCCTCAACCCCATGGGCGGCGGCGATGCCAAGCTTGGCGCCTCCGTCCAGCCGGCCTTCCGCGATCTCGTCCGCAACACTGACATGGCGAGCCGGATCGCCAGCCGCACGCTGCGCATGCTGCCGGGCCTCGGCGCGCCGCAGGTCAGGAACGTCTATCCCGGCAACCGCCCGATGCTGTCCGATGGCTTGCCGGTCGCTGGCAGGACGGCCGTCGAGGGCCTGTTCGTGCATGGCGGCATGGGTTCCATCGGCATGCATGCCGCCCCCGCCACCGCGCGCTGGCTGGTTGACGCCGTGTTTTCCGGCAATGGCAGCCCAGCCCAGACATGGCTGCGGCCGGACCGCTTTCCCGGATGGGAAGCGTCATGAGCCTGCTTGCGGAGCGGTCGGCCCGCTATTTTCCGCAATGGTGATCGTTGATCTTGTTCAGCGCATTCGCATCCGGCCCCACCCGGTGGTAGGAACAGGCGCCGGCGGCCGTCGTGACAAGCTGCCGGTCATAGTAGCGCGGGCCGCCGAACAGTATGTCAATAATATCGCCGTCAGCGGGAACATAGCGTTCGGGTTCGCCCTGGTGGTGGCGGTGCCTGGCCCCGGCGGACGCCGAAGAGACGATGCCGCAGCCCATCACAAGGGCGAGAGCGCAGATCGCGAAGCGTTTCGTCGTCATCGACAACACCTTCCTGGCCAACCGGATTTCATCTTATATCCAAAAATCGCCGGATAAAGAAAAGTTCCTGAGAACGGGCGCCGGTTGATTTGCAGCCGGCGTGCATGAGCGGCAGCGTGAGAACCGGCGGCGCAGGCCGGCTCGCCTGACAAACCGACAAAAGCCTTAGTCGGTCTGGATCCACACCGACTTGGTCTCCAGATATTCGTGCAGATGTTCGATGCCGCCCTCGCGGCCATACCCGGACATTTTCATGCCGCCGAACGGCACGGCGGGGTCGATGGCGTGGTACATGTTGACCCAGACGGAACCCGCCTTGACCCGGCGGGCAAGCTTGTGCGCCGTGCCGAGATGGGTGGTGAAGATGCCGGCGGCCAGCCCATAGGGCGTCGCATTGGCGCGGGCGACGGCTTCGTCAAGCGTATCGAAGGGCATTGCCGAGATAACGGGCCCGAAGATCTCTTCGCGCGCTATGGTCATCGTGTCGGACACCGCGCCGAAGACGGTTGGGGCGATGAAATTGCCGCCGTCATAGAGGCCGCCGGTCAGCCGCGATCCGCCGGCGACCAGTTCCGCGCCCTCCTCGCTGCCCGCCTTGATGTAACCCTCAACCTTGCCGGCCTGCCGCGCATTGATGAGCGGCCCCATTTCGGTTTCGGCTTCGATGCCGTGGCCGATGCGCAGCCTGCCGGCGAAGTCAGCGAGCCGGCGCACGAACTCGTCATGGATTTCGCGCGCCACGAACAGCCGCGAACCGGCGATGCAGACCTGGCCCGAATGCACGAAGACAGCCATCGCCGCGATCGGAACGGCCTTGTCGATATCGGCGTCGCGGCACACGATGAGCGGCGACTTGCCGCCGAGTTCTAATGAAACGCGCTTTAGATTGGCAACACCCGCCCGGGCGATCGCCTGGCCGGTGAGCGTCGAGCCGGTGAAGACGATCTTGTTGACGTCGGGATGTTCGGCAAGCCGCGCGCCGGCTTCGGCCCCGGTTCCGGTGACGATGTTGACAACGCCGTCGGGAACGCCCGCTTCCTGCATCAGCCGCGCGATCAAAAGCGGCGTCAGCGATGCATCCTCGGAAGGTTTCAGCACGATCGTGCAGCCAGTAGCCAGCGCCGGCGCGATCTTCCAGATCGACGCGGCGGTCGGCGCGTTCCAGGGAATGATGGCGCCGACCACGCCCACCGGCTCGCGCCGGGTGAAGGTGACGATCTCGCCCGGGATCGAATTGTCGATTGATTCGCCATGCAGCGCGGTCGCCATCCCGGCATAGAAGCGCAGCATGCCGATGACCCGGCGCCGGTTGGCGAGCGTGCGCGTGATCGGCAGCCCCATGTCGAGGGTGTCGGAGACGCAGAGCTCTTCCCAGTTCTTCTCGAAGAGATCGGCGATCCTGAGCAGCACGCACTGCCGTTCGTAAGGCGAAAATCCGGACCACGGACCTTCGAAAGCGGTGCGCGCAGCCGCCACCGCCGCGTCGATGTCGGCGGCGCCTCCGCGCGGCACCGTCGCCAGCACCTGCCCCGTCGCCGGGTTGAGCGCCTGCATCTCCTGTCCGGACTGCGCAGCGACCCATTTGCCGCCGATGAACATCGGCCGGAATTCGCCATGGTAGAGCGTCGCGGCCTTCGCCCTTGGGTCGAAGTTCAGCGTCATATCCTCCTCCTCGCCATTCCGTCGCGACTATTACCCCGGTGCAGGCACACCTCAAGCAAGTAAGCCGACAAGTCGTCGAAATGACCGAACTGCGTCCCCTGGCTATCGGCCGCTCAACCGCTGGAGGCGAAGCGGTAGCCCTCCAGCGCCTGCTGAACCGCGGCCACCAACACCGCCTCCGGATCGAGCGGCTGCCCGGCAAAGCGGTCGAGCGCGGGCAGATGCTGATGGAACAGCGTCACCGGCACGGCCTTGCCCGACAAGGCGGCCGTCAATCGCTGGACAGCTTCCATCGCCTCCTGATGGTTCCAGTAGTAACGTATGCGGTCCGACAGCGAATAGTGCCGCTGCACGCGCTGTTGCGCCGCAGAGCCGTGGTAGTGGCTGTGCCAGTCCTTGGCATCGGCCGTCATCAGCGCTTCCATGGTCTGATAAAGCGGGCGCGCGCCGTAGTCGGGCAACAGATCGGAGGCGATCAGGTCCAGCCCATAGAGCGCTTGGCGCAGTTCGAAAGTCAGCTGCGGCCCCACCTTGAGGATGGCAAAGCCGTCCTCGACCAGTTCGCGTAGGGCCGCTTGCGTCTGATAGTCGGTGGAATGGGCTTCGTAGACCAGGCCCGCTTCCTGGTCGAGCAATTCGCGCAGATGCAGCGCCTTGGCGCGATCGTAGAAGACCACGTTCTCGTTGCCGAACTCCACGCCCGGCTGCACCACCACGGCGATGACCCGCGAGAAGGCGTCTGCGAGGCCGTTCTCGTGGAAGATCTGCCGATGCACCGCCAGTGTGTGCTGGACCGCGGACAGGCTTGTGGGGCTGATTTCGCCGATGAGATGATCCGCTCCGCCCGGCGGCGGAACCTCGGTGCCGATCACGTAGAGTGGCCGGTCGGTCCCGCTGGCGGCGTCCTCGGCCTTGCGCGCCAGGCGGGCGGCGCGCCTGGCAATCGTAGCGTCATCCAGCGCCGCCGGCTCGCCCGCGCATCCCATGGAGGCATCGAGATGGATCTTGCGGAAACCGGCCCGGACATAGGCGGACACCATGTCCTCGGCCTTCGCCATGGCCGCGCCGGCATCTTCCTTTCGCCATGGATTGGGACCGAGATGATCCCCGCCGAAGATGACCCGCTCGGGCGCAAGGCCTTCGGAGCCTGCAATAGCGGTCACCGCCGCGACGAAGTCAGCGGGCTGCATGCCGGTATAGCCGCCGAACTGGTTGACCTGGTTGCAGGTCGCCTCGATCAGCAGCGGCCGCGAGAACAGCGCGGCGTCGCGCACTGCGGCCCGGATCACGACCGGATGGGACGAGCAGACGGAGGTGATGCCTTCCGCCGCGCCCCGCAGCCGGGAATTTGCAAGTTTCAGCAATGGATCGGTCACGGGCGTCGCCTCGGCGTGTTGACAATGAACAGATCGAGTTCAGCGCGCGTACCGGCTCCTTCCATCGGGCCTTGCCGCGTGACGTTGCGCGCGCCTGCCGCATTCGCGTAATCGAGCGCGGTCACGGCAGGCATGCCGAGCCTGCGGCAGGCGATGTAGGCGCCGCCAAAACAGTCGCCCGCGCCGGTCGGATCGATCTCCTCGACCAGGAAGCCGGGCGACTCGACGCGGCTGCCGTCGGCGCCGAACAGGGACGCGCCCAACGCGCCCCGCTTGACGACGACCTCGCCGGCGCCGCGGGCAAACAGCGAGGCGAGCGCGTCGGCTTCATTGTCGTTGCCCGAAGCGGTGTGGAGTTCCTCACCCGACGGCAGGATCAGATCCGCAATGTCGAGAAGCCGCGCGAAGCGCTCGCGCGTCTGGCCATGGCCGAGCAGTTCCTTGCGAAGATTGGGATCGAGCGAGATGCTTCCGCCACGCGCCTTGACCACATCGATGGCATGGTCGAGCACCTGCCAAATGGCGGGAATGCTGAGTGCGGTGCCCATGACGTGCAGGTGGCCTGAACGCGCCAGCAGCGCCCTGGCCTCAGGGGTCAAGCCGACCAGCGCCGCGGCCGATTTGCCGATATTGTAGACGAAGTCGCGCGAACCGTCCTCGCGGTAGCGCACGAAGGCGCTGCCCGTCGGATAGTCGGGGCTGACGGCGATGGCCGTGACATCCGCACCGTCCCGGCGCAGGCGCTCGACATTGATCCTGCCGAAATCATCGTCGCCGACGCAGGCGATGATGCCGGCCCGCCCGCCAAGCCTGGCGCATTGGTCGATGAAGATCGCCGGCGCCCCGCTCGGATAAGGTCCGGTCAGCTCGATGGGCTCGAGAAAGCCGTTGCCACGGCTTGTGGCCATGATCTCCACCAGGATCTCGCCGACGGTGACGGTCGGCCCGAGTCCATCGGGCGCCAGTGTCTTCAATGGGGATTTGCTTGGCATGGCGAAGGCCCGGTGTGAAAGGCAAGGGAAATCCGGATTCCAAAAAATGGATAGAGCGGTTCCGCGATTCTATCAAACGTTGGACGGCCCTGGCTCCGGCCTTCCAAACGCTCCGGGCGTCGGCGTCGTCACGATGACGGCGTCGCCGGCCTGAAGCACCGTCTGGTCACAGGCTTTCAGCACCTCGACCTTGCCGTCCTTGCGGCGCACCTTGGTCGAGCCGGCCTCGCCATCGCCACCGCCGTCAAGCCCTTGCGGCGGCCGGTTGCGATGCGAGGACAGGATGGCGCATTCCATCTTCTCCAGGAAACGGATGGTGCGCTTCGTGCCGTCGCCGGCATTCCACCTGCCCTTGCCGCCGGAGCCTTCGCGGATGTGGAAATCCTCCAGCATCACCGGAAACCGCAGCTCCAGTATTTCCGGATCGGTAAGGCGCGAATTGGTCATATGGGTGTGAACGCCCGACGTGCCGGCAAAGCCGCGGCCGGAATTCATCTCGCCGGCGGGCGAACCGGAACAGATCGTCTCGTAATACTGGTACTTGCTGTTGCCGAAGGTCAAATTGTTCATGGTGCCTTGCGCATTGGCCATGGCGCCCATGGCGCCGAACAGCGCGTTGGTGACGTGCTGCGAGGTCTCGACGTTGCCCGCGACGACGGCGGCGGGATAGGCGGGTTTCAGCATCGAGCCGTCCGGGATGATGATGTTGATCGGCCTCAGGCAACCGGCATTCATCGGGATCATGTCCTCGACCATGACGCGGAAGGCATAGAGCACCGCGGCCCGGGCGACAGGCTCTGGCGCGTTGAAATTGTTCTTCATCACCGGCGACGTGCCGGTGAAATTGACCGTCGCCTCGCGCTTTTGCCGGTCGACCGATATCTTCACCTTGATCACCTGGCCGGTGTCGGTGGGATATTCATAGGCCGATGTATCCGGCAGCCGCTCGATCACTCGCCGCACGCTCTCGGCCGCATTGTCCTGCACATGGCCCATATAGGCCTCCACGACATCGAGCCCGAAATGCGCCACCATCTTGCGCAGCTCCGCCACGCCCTTTTCGTTGGCAGCGAGTTGCGCCTTGAGATCGGCGATATTCTGGTGCGGATTGCGGGCCGGATAGCGGTGATCGGTGAGCAGCGTCTGCAGCTCATTCTCGCGGAACTTTCCGCGATCGACGATACGGAAATTGTCGAACAGCACGCCTTCCTCGTCGACCGTGGTGGCAAGTGGCGTCATCGAGCCCGGCGCGGTGCCGCCGATGTCTGCGTGGTGGCCGCGCGAGGCCACCCAGAAGAGGATCTTGGGCGATTGGCTAATCTCCCCTCTTGTGGGGGAAATCGGCCGCTCTTCCTCGAAAACCGGCGTTACCACCGTGATATCGGGCAGATGCGTGCCGCCATTATAGGGGGCATTGAGGGCAAAGACGTCGCCGGGATGAATGTCGCCGGAATTCAGCCGGATGATGGTCTCGACCGAGCGGTCCATCGAGCCCAGATGCACCGGCATATGCGGCGCATTGGCGACCAGCGCGCCGTTCCGGTCGAAAACGGCGCAGGAGAAATCCAGCCTTTCCTTGATGTTGACGGAATAGGCGGTGTTCTGCAGCGTCACGCCCATCTGCTCGGCGATCGACATGAACAAATTGTTGAACACTTCCAGCATCACCGGATCGGCCTCGGTGCCAAGTGCTGCCTGCCGGCGTTTCTTGCTGGTGCGCCGCATCAGCACGTGGTTCCTGGCCGTGATCTCGGCCTGCCAGCCCGGCTCGACGACGATCGTCTGGTTGGGCTCGATGATCAGTGCGGGGCCGGCGACCCGATCGGACGGCCGCAAGGCCTCGCGCCGACAGACGTCGGCTTCGTGCCATTTTCCTTCCGTATAGATCCGCCGGACCTCCTCGGCCCTGGCTTTTGATGGCTGCCCCGCCGGCGCATAGGCTTCGGCATTCAGCTCGCCGCCCGCCTCCATCCCCTCGACGCTCACCGCTTCGACGATCATCGGCTTGTCCTCATAGACGAAACCGAATTGCGCCTTGTGAGCGGCCTCGAAATCGGCCCTCGCCCGCAACATCGAGCCATGGTCGAAATGCACCGGAAGTGCGGTGTCGGTGCCGTCATAACGGATCTGCAGCGCCGGTCTGGCGGTCACCGCGTCCTCGGCGATGCCTTGTGCGGCGAGTTCCGCGACAACGGCGGTTTGCAAGGCCGCGATCAGGCCTTCGATTGCCCGTCTGGATTCTTCCGCCAGCGGTGCAAGCAAGGCCTGCTGGCGTGAGGCAAAGACCGAAGACAGGCCGATGCCGTAGGCCGACAGCAGGCCGGAAAACGGATGGATCAGCACCGCCTCCATGCCGAGTGCGTCGGCGACCAGGCAGGCGTGCTGGCCGCCTGCGCCGCCAAAACAGTTCAGGAGATATTCGGTGACATCGTAGCCGCGCTGCACCGAGATCTTTTTGATGGCGTTCGCCATGTTTTCGACCGCGATGGTGACGAAACCTTCGGCGACCGCTTCGGCCGAGCGGCCGTCGCCGATTTCGGCGGCGAGCGCGGTGAATTTCTGGCGAACGGTGTCCACATCGAGCGGCTCGTTCTGGCCGGGGCCGAAGATGGTCGGGAAAAAATCCGGCTGCAGCTTGCCGAGCATGACGTTGGCGTCGGTGACGGCGAGCGGGCCGCCGCGCCTGTAGGCGGCGGGGCCTGGATTGGCGCCGGCGGAGTCTGGGCCGGTGCGAAAGCGGCCTGCTTCGTAGTGCAGGACCGAGCCGCCGCCGGCCGCCACGGTGTGGATGCGCATCATCGGCGCGCGCACGCGCACGCCTGCGACCTCGGTATCGAAGGCGCGCTCATATTCGCCGTCATAATGGGCGACATCGGTGGAGGTGCCCCCCATGTCGAAACCGATCACCTTTTCGAAGCCGGCGATCTTTGCCGTCTCGACCATGCCGACGACCCCGCCGGCCGGGCCAGACAGCAGCGCATCCTTGCCCTGGAACAGGTCCGCGGCGGTCAGCCCGCCAGAAGACATCATGAACATCAGGCGGGGATTTTCCCTTCCCCTCGAGGGGAGGGTGGCGGCGAAGCCGCCGGGTCGGGTCGGATCGACGGGGTTCGACGTCTTGGTGGTGCCTTCTGCGGCGATCCCCTCTGCCGGCTTCGCCGACATCTCCCCCTCGAGGGGGGAGAGAACGCCGAGTTCCTGGCCTACCCTTTGCACATATCTCGACAGGATCGGAGACAGATAGGCGTCGACCACGGTGGTGTCCCCGCGGCCGACCAGCTTGATCAGCGGCGACACCTCGTGGCTGACCGAAACCTGGCCGAAACCGAGCTTGCGGCAGACCTTAGCGACGGCCTTTTCGTGATCGGGATATTTCCAGGCGTGCATGAAGACAATGGCGACCGCATCGATGCCGTCCGCCTTTGCCTGTTCGATCGCCGGGCGACAGGCAGCGATGTCGAGCAGCCGTTCGACGCAGCCGTCGGCAAGCACGCGCTCGTTGACCTCGATGACGCGCTCGTAGAGCTGTTCGGGGAGGATGATCTCCTTGGCGAAGATGTCGGGCCGCGCCTGATAGGCGATCCTCAACGCATCGCGAAATCCCTTGGTGATGAGCAAAAGCACGCGGTCGCCCTTGCGCTCCAGCAGCGCGTTGGTGGCGACCGTGGTGCCCATCTTTACGTCGCCTATCAGCCCGGCGGGGATAGGCTCGCCGGGGCGCAGGCCGAGAAGGTCGCGAATGCCCTGGATGGCTGCGTCGGCATAGGCCTCGGGATTTTCGGACAGAAGCTTGCGCGGATGCAGGCCGCCCTCGGGATCACGGCCGATAACATCGGTGAACGTGCCGCCGCGGTCGATCCAGAAATCCCATTTTTGTTGCATTCCGACACCCTCTTTATCGCGAGTATGGCAGCAAAGTCATACTCTTTGATACCCGAGTTCGCGCCGGAACAAGTCGTCGCGCCATCGCCTCTTCGATGACGGTGGCTTTGGATGTCTGAGGCCCTGGCAAGGCACGCGCCTCCGCAGCGCGCCGGCCGGAGCCGTGCGCGGCCGGCTGGCTCGCCGGCCGCTATCTGGATCCAGGATGGAAAAATGCGGGATAGGCCCGAACTTGCCTGAAGGCGGGCGGGCCCTTCCGTCAATCGACCAATGCGGCAACCACCGAGACGCAGTCGCCGGCCTTGACCAGGCCGGGGAAATGCCGCGCCGCCAACATGCCCGACATTTTAGCCCGGATCTCCTGGGGGGCGATGCCGGTTCGGCCGGTGGAATGGATGCGTGCCAGCACCGCGCCCTTCTCGACGGGCTCGCCGAGATCGACCATCGTCTCGACCATGCCGTCTTCCTCCGCGAAGGCAAAGCAATCGCCGGACGGCATGTCGAGCCATTGGGTTGGCGTCTTTTCGACCGCACCGGCAACGATGCCGGCATGCCTCAGCACGTTGAGCATGCCGCGCCGGGCGATCCGCACCGTCTCGGCTCTCGACGTGCCTCCACCGCCGAGCTCGGTGGTGACGAACACCTTGCCCATGTCCTCGGCGGCGGTATCGTACATGCCGACGGCATCGATTTCGATCATACGCATCGAGAACGGCGCCGCGAAGGCTTCGACCGCCGCGAAGGCCCTCTGCTCCAGGGCCTTGTTCGGCAGCGCATGGTGGGCGCAGAACGGCACGAAGTCCAGCGTCTTGCCGCCGGAATGGAAGTCGAACACGATATCCGCGCGGGGAAGCAGCTCCCGCTGGAAATAATCGGCGATCTTTTCCGTCACCGTACCGTCTGGCCGGCCTGGAAAGCTGCGGTTCATGTTGCCCTTGTCGATCGGCGAGGTGCGCGTGCCGGCGCGGAAGGCCGGATAGTTCATCGCCGGCACGATGATGACCGTGCCGCTGACTTGGGCGGGATCGAGCGTGCGCGCCAGATCATAGAGCGCCAGCGGCCCTTCATATTCGTCGCCATGATTGCCGCCGGTCAGAAGGGCCGTCGGCCCCTTGCCGTTGCGCAGGACGCAGATCGGGATCATCACCGAGCCCCACGCCGAATCGTCGCGGCTGTAGGGCAGGCGCAGGAAACCGTGCTGTGCGCCGTCGCGATCGAAATTGACCGAGGGCGAGACCGGCGACGGACGAAGGTCGGACATCGGTTTCAATTCTTCACCACCAGCTTGCGCGGCACATTGGCCAGGCACTCGACGCCCGTCTCGGTGATCAGGATGGATTCGGTGATTTCCAGCCCCATCGTCTCCAGCCACAGGCCGGTCATGAAATGGAAGGTCATGCCGGGCTTCAGCTCGGTGCGGTCTCCGGGGCGCAGGCTCATCGTGCGTTCGCCCCAGTCCGGCGGATAGGAAAGGCCGATCGGATAGCCGGTGCGGTTGTCCTTGACGATGCCATATTTCTTCAACACCGCGAAGAAGGCGTTGGCGATGTCTTCGCACGTGTTGCCGGGCTTGGCTGCCGCGAGCCCCGCGTCCATGCCTTCGAGCGTCGCCTTCTCCGCATCGAGGAATTCCTGTGTCGGCTTGCCGAGGAACACTGTTCGCGACAACGGGCAATGGTACCTGTTGTAGCACCCGGCGATTTCGAAAAACGTGCCCTCGCCCGACTTCATCGGCTTGTCATCCCAGGTCAGGTGCGGCGCCGAGGCGTCGGCGCCCGACGGCAGCAGCGGCACGATCGCTGGATAGTCGCCGCCGATGCCGTCGACGCCACGCGTGCCGGCATCATAGATCTCGGCGACGAGATCGCATTTGCGCATGCCGACCTCTATCTTGTCGACGATGCGCTGGTGCATCGCCTCGACGATGCGGGCGGCCTTGCGCATAAAGTCGATCTCGGTCGGGCTCTTCACCGCGCGCTGCCAATTGACCAGCGCGGTGGCGTCGACGAAACGGGCATTGGGCAGGTGCTTCTGCAAAGAGGCGAAAGCGGCGGCCGAGAACCAGTAATTGTCCATCTCGACGCCGACGGTCAGCTTGCCCCAGCCGCGATCGGCAAGCACGCTCGACAGGAAATCCATCGGATGGCGCTCGGTCGACTGCACATAGTGATCGGCATAGCCGACGATGTTGTCATGCGCGAGATAGGCGGTGCGCTTGGCGCCGTTGGCGTCCTGGCCGCGGCCATACCAGACCGGCTCGCCCGACGGCGGCACGATGACGGCCTGATGCACGTAGAAGGACCAGCCGTCATAGCCGGTGAGCCAGGCCATGTTGGAGGGGTCGCTGACAATAAGCAGATCGACGCCTTTCACCGCCATGGCTTTCCGCGTCTTGGCGAGGCGATCCGCATACTCGCTTCGCGAGAATTTCAAGTTCGGTTGCATTTTGTTGGTCCTCGTTTGTTGGGCCCTGGAACCCGCTTCAACTTCCGTTGAACCTGGCTCCAGGTAACTTTTTGTTTGAGCATGATCTCCTCGGAAAACCGGTTTCCACTTTTCCGGATCATGCTCTTGCGGCCAGCATCAACTTTCAAAAATGGTTCCGGCTTTCGCAACCCGGGCCCGGTCACGGGCTAGCGTGGCGATCGCGGTGTCCTGCACGCCGGTGCCGGTCAGGTCGGCGATGGTGATGTCGTCCGCCGCGCGCCGGCCATGCCGTTCGCCGGCGATGATCTGGCCGAGTTCGGCCACCTCCGCGTCCGCCGCCATCACGCCGGCGGAGATGGCATGGTGCAATTCACCGAGCCGGCGCGTCTGCCTTGCGCTGTCGGCGACATAGAGATCGGCCATGCGCAGGATTGCCGGTGCGATCTCGTTCTTGTGCTCGGCGTCCGAGCCCATGGCGGTGATGTGCTGGCCGGCCGAGACGAAGCCGGCCTTGATCAATGGTTCTGTCGAGGGCGTGGTGGTGACGATGATGTCGGCGCCGGCGGCCGCCTTGGCCGCATCCGGTTCTGCGCGCACCACGATGCCCAGTTTTTCGCTCAAGGCGCCGGCCGCGGCTTGCGCCTTGGCCGCGTCGCGCGCCCAGATGCGAGCTTCTTCGATCGGCCGCACCAGGCGCAGCGCCTCGAGCTGCAATCCGGCCTGCACGCCGGCGCCGAAGATCGCGGCAATGGATGAATCCGGCCGCGACAGATGTTTTGCGGCGACCGCCCCGGCGGCTGCGGTGCGGACGTCGGTGAGATAGCCATTGTCGAGCAGCAACGCCTCGACCAGACCGGTTTTTGCCGACAGCAGCACCATCATGCCGTTGACGCTGGGCAGGCCGAGCTTGGGATTATCGAAGAAGCCGGGGCTGATCTTAATGGCGAAGCCGTCGATGCAAGGCACATAGGCGGTCTTCACGTCGACCTCGCCGCGATGCTCGGGGATGTCGAGCCGCAGGATCGGCGGCATCGCCACCGGCAGGGTAGCGAGCGCCCGGAAGGCGTTTTCGACGCAGGCGACGGCGTCGAGATCGAGAGCTACGATCTCGCGTAGTTCTTTTTCGGTAAGGATGGTCATCCGGTTCATCAGGCGCGCTCCGCAACTACTTCGCCGCAAACGATCTTTCTGTGCAGGCTCATATCGATATTACGACCGGAAAGCAGAACGACCACCGGTCCGTTTGGCTTCACCTTGCCGGCAAGCAGCGCAGCGATACCGACCGCGCCGGCGCCCTCTACGACCTCGCGCTCCTGTTCATAGGCATGGCGGATGCCGGCGGCGATCTCGTCTTCGGAAAGCAGCACGACGTCGTCGAGCAGGTCTCGGCACATGGAAAAGGTCAGCCGGTTGTCGAGGCCGATGCCGCCGCCGAGCGAATCGGCCAGTGTCGGCAGTTCCTCCACCTGCACCGGGCGCCCTGCATCGAGGCTGGCTTTCATCGCCGCGCCGCGCGCCATCGAGATGCCGACGACCTTTGTGCTCGGCCTGACGCCCTTGACCGCTGCGGCAATCCCGGAGGCCAACCCGCCGCCGGAGAGCTGCACCAGCACCAGAGCGGCGTCAGGAACCTGCTCCATGATCTCCAGCCCGAGCGTGCCCTGCCCGGCGATGATGTCGGGATGGTCGAAGGGTGGCAGCATCACCAGACCCTCTTGCCCCACCAGCCGCCCGACCTCCTGCTGCGCGTCGTCCTGGCTGTCGCCGACAATCCGGATTTCCGCGCCGAGGCAGCGGATGGCATCGAGCTTGTTCCGAGGCACCAGCCGCGACATGCAGACAACCGCGCGCATGCCTTCGAGCCTGGCGGCATGGGCGAGTGCGCGGCCGTGATTGCCGGTCGAGGCCGCGACAACACCGCGTGCCCGCTGCTCGGCATTGAGCGAAGCAATGGCGTTCGAGGCGCCACGCAGCTTAAAGCTGCCCGTGGTCTGGCGGTGCTCCAGCTTAAGGTGAACGGGAAGGCCGAGCCGCTCCGACAGGCTCTCGGACGGCACGACCGGTGTCGGCTCGACCTTGCCGGTGATGCGTTGGCGCGCGGCGCGGATGTCTGAAAGGGCGACGGCGTGCGTCATGGGTCGCTCGTGCATGCAGGACATGACCTTACTGTCCAAGCGGCAAGGTCGTCAGCCGCCCGAACTCCGGACGCGGCACATCATCGCCACACAGTCGCAGGCAATTCCACGCGCTCGCCTGGTTGCTGGTGACGACCGGGCGGCCGATAGCCTGTTCCATCGCGGCAACCGCCAGCGCCGAGCGCAGCGCCGTGCAGGACACGAACAACGCCTCGGCCTGCGGGTCAGTCGCCTCGCACGCCAGATCGACGAGGGCTGCCGGCGCAATGCGCGCCATCTCGCGGTCATCCTCGAAGCCGAGACAGGTGAAGCTGGCGATCTCGAAGCCGCGTTCGGCGAAATAGGCCGCCATCGGCCGGCTCGTCTCGACGGTGTAGGGGGTGAGAATACTGATCCTCTTCGCGCCCAGAGCCCTCAGTCCGCGCACGCCCGCCATCGGCGGCGTGACCACGGGCACGCCAGGCTTGGCCGCCTGGATCGCCGCCTCGATCTCGGCATCGCCGATCACCACGGAGGCCGACGTGCAGGAGTAGCAGATGGCATCGAGCGGTTCGTCCGGCAGGATCAGCGCCGCGCCAGCCGTCAGTTCGGGCTGCATCTTGCGCAGATTCTGAGGTGTGGTCGGATTCTTATAGGGGATGCGGGCGACATAGATGCCGATCCTCTCACTCGCCACCATGCGACGGAAGTCCGGCTCGCTGGTGTGGTCGGTGGCCAGGATGATCAGGCCGACGCGCTTTTCCAACGGGCACACCTCGAGTGCGGGCCTTGTCGGCATCAGCCTGATTTCGGGAAGCGGCTTCATGGGAACTACCTTTCGATCTTGCCGTAGCGATGTTCCAGCCAGCGCAGCAGCATAACCGAGAAAAGGCTGATGATCAGGAAGAAGGCGCCGACCAGCGTCATCGGCTCGACATAGCGGTAATAGGTGTTGGCGACGCTCTTGGCCTGGTTCATCAGCTCCAGCACGGTGATCGCCGACAGCAGCGGCGTCTCCTTGAACATGGCGATGAAATAATTGGCCAGCGCCGGGATCATCGGCGGGATTGCCTGCGGTATGACGATGTGGGTCCAGGTCTGGCGAGCGCTGAGATTGCAGGCTTTGGCCGCCTCCCACTGGCCGCGCGGCACGTTCTCGATGCCGGCGCGATAGACCTCCGCCGTATAGGTGCCGTAGTGCAGCCCAAGACCGATGACGCCGGCCACCAGCGGCGGCAGCAGGATGCCGAAATCGGGCAGCACGTAGAAAATGAAGTAGAGCTGCACCAGCAGCGGCGTGCCGCGGATGAATTCGGCCGCCCAGCCGACCGTGCGCGACATCATCTTGTTCGGCGAGCGGCGGGCCAGTGCGATGCCCAGCCCGACGATTGCCGCCAGCACCGAGCCGAGCACCGTCGCCAGGATGGTGATCTTCACCCCCTCGATCAGCGTCGGCAGGATCTGCCGGACGAAATCCCAGTCCCAATCCATTACAGGGCCCAATCCATCAGACGCGCACTCCGTCGAGGCCGCGCGCCATGCGCCGCTCCAGCGACCGCACGCCCCAGGAGATGACGAGCGCGAGCGCGAAATAGATCACCAGGATGGTGGTGAACGGCATCAGCGTGCTGCCGGTCTGCGAGCGCACCACCTGCGCCTGGAAGGTGAGATCGGCGAGCGAAATCAGGGAGACGACGGATGTCGCCTTGAGCAGTTCGATGGCGTTGTTGCCGAAGGTCGGCAGCATCACAAGAAGCGCCTGCGGCAGGATGACATGGCGCATGCCTTGCCAGCGGCCGAGATTGAGAGCCGTGCAGGCCTCGTATTGCTCGGCGCCGACCGACTGGATGGCACCGCGTACCACTTCCGCCGCATAGGCGCCGACATTGAGGCCCAGCGCCAGCACGCCGGCTTGCAGCGGAGTGAGCTCGACGCCCGCCAGGGGCAACACGAAATAGGCCCAGAACAGCTGTACGAAAATCGATGTGCCGCGGAAGAACTCGATATAAGCGGTGGCGAGCGCCCGCAACGCGAAGAAGCGCGACAGCCGCCCCATGCCGGCCAGGAAGGCCATCACGAGGGCCAGCACCGACCCCATCAGCGTCAGCTCGATGGTGACAAGCGCTCCCTGCAATATCAGGCCGAGATAGCCGGACCATTGGGTCATGTATCAGAGGCTTCCAACGTTTGGTTTTAGCAACTTCTCCTCTCTCACGGGGAGAAGTTGCCGGTTCACCCTCCTTAGCTGCAGCGCAGCTGCCGCGAAGGACGGGCAGGCGGATGAGGCGCGGCTCCAAGCTCGCAAAAACGCGCGCTGCCCCTCATCCGGCCCTTCAGCCACCTTCTCTCCGTGGACGGGGAGAAGGGAAAAGCGCTTATTTCGCCGCGCAGAGCTTGTCGCGCGTCGTCGACATCGCCGCCGCCGCCGAGAAGCCGTAGGGCTCGATGATCTTGGCGAACTCGCCCGACTTCTTCATCTTGGCGAGCTCGACGTCGAAGGCGTCGCGCAGCGCCTCGTCACCCTTCTTGAAAGCGGCGCCGTCGCAATAGACGGGCGCGCCCTGCACGGGTGCTATGACTTCGAGGCTCGGGTCATTGGCCTTCTTCATCAGATCGTTGATCGACAGGACGGGGAGCGAATAGGCGTCGATGCGGCCGTCCTGCACCATCTTCAGCCCGCTCTGGCCGTCGGGCACGACGATGACGCGGTCACGCGGCACGCCGGCGTTGAGCGCGAGCTTCTCCTCGGTGCCGCCGCCGGGCGCGCCGATGGTGGCGGAGGTGTCCTTGGCGACATCCTCGTAGCTCTTGAAGCCCTTCGGATTGCCTTTCTTCACCAGCATCGCCTCGGCGTCGCACAGCACCGGCTCGGAATAGGCAACCGCCGCACAACGCTCCGGCTTCATGAACAGGCCGGCGGTGACGACATCGAAACGGCCGGCCTGCAGGCCGGGGATCATGGCACCATATTCCGAGATCGACGCGGCGACGTCGGCGACGCCCAGCCGCTTGAAGATTTCCCGTGCTACGTCGGGCGCGGCGCCCGAAACCTTGCCGTCGGCGGCGACCGCCGTGTAGGGCGGCTCGTTGGCGATGGCGAGGCGGGCGAAGCCTTGCGCCTTCAGCTGCTCGAGCTTGCTGTCGTCGGCCGATCCGATGTTCGAGGCCGCGAGCACCGCGGTCAGCGCAAGACCGGCGACGCCGGCCAGAATGCCAAGTTTTTTCATTGTTCCCAACTCCATGTTTGTGTTCTTGGTTGCAGTCATTTCAGGACGGCAATACCGCCCTTGCGGACGGTGTCGCCGCCTCTGGCATGGCGGTCAGACGCGATGTCCGGCCGCGATGATCTTCTTCAGGAAACCTTGCGTGCGCTCCTGTTTGGGATGGCGGAAAATCTCATCGGGTTTGCCCTCCTCGACGATGCGGCCGCGGTCGAAGAACAGCACCCGGTCGGCGAAGTCGTGGGCAAAGCCCATTTCATGGGTGACGAGCAGCATCGTCATGTCGGTTTCGGCCGCGAGCTTGCGCATCACGTTGAGCACCTCCTCGACCAGTTCGGGATCGAGCGCCGAGGTGACCTCGTCGAACAGCATGATCCGGGGCGACAGCGCCAGCGCGCGGGCAATCGCGACGCGCTGCTTCTGGCCGCCCGAAAGCTGTGCCGGCATGGCCTTGGCCTTGTCGGCCATGCCGACCATGTCGAGCAATTCCATCGCCCGCTTCTCGGCGGCAGCGCGCGGCGTGCCCTTGGTCAGCATCGGCGCCAGCGTGACATTGTCGATGACGCATTTGTGCGGGAACAGATTGAACAGCTGGAAGACCATGCCGATCTTCTGGCGCATCCTGGCCAGATGCCGCTCGTCGGCAGCCAGCAGCTGGCCGTTTCGCTCCATGTGATAGAGATGCTCGCCGTCGATCTGGATGTGGCCGCCATCGATGCGCTCCAGCGTCATCAGGATGCGCAGGATCGTCGTCTTGCCCGAGCCGGACGGGCCGATCAGCGCCAGCTTCTCGCCGGGCATGACCTGCATGGACAGGCCGTCCAGCACCTTGAAAGTGCCGAAGCTTTTCGAAATGCCATCGACCTTGATGATAGGCGCGGATGCGGACAAACGAATTTCCCGTGCTGGAGAAGCCTATGCCCTTAACGATGCGGAACCCGCCAAATCATGTCAATCGGGAAAATAATATCATGACAATTATTCTGATCCCGCACAATTCTTGGGCATTCAGTGCCTAGCAATGTGCCGAGATCGAAATCAAGTCGAACCGAAAATGACAGCACCGGGGACGACTTTGGCGGTCGGCATCGTCTGGATAGCGGCACATCTCGCTAGATTGCGAGCAGCAGATGCTCGGGGTCGCCAAGCAGCAGCTTGGTGACAACGCCGAGGCCGGCGCGCAGTTCCCCCTCGGTGGTCGAACCCAGCGAGATGCGCACCGCCGGTTGCCAGGGCGCTTGCGAGATGCGGAAAGAAGCGCCGGGCGCGATCGCCACGCCTTGCAGGCGCGCCTGGGCGACGAAGCTCTCCTCGGCACGGTCGGCCGGCAACTGCAACCAGACATGCAGTCCGTCGCGCCGGGTGCGATAGTCGACGCCGGCCAGCACCTCGGCGACGATGTCCTGGCGTCGCCGCAATGCTGTGCGTTGCCAGCGCACCAGTTCCATCGCGGTGCCGTCGGTCACCCATTTGGTGGCGATTTCCGCCACCAGCGGCGTCGCCATCCAGTTGGAAACCAGATGCCGGTTGGCGACCGCGGCGACATAGCGGTCGGGTGCGGCGAGATAGCCGATGCGCAGGCCCGGCACCACGATCTTGGTGAAGGACGTGACGTAGAGCGTGCGTTCAGGCGCGAAGGCGGCGACCGGCGGCGGCCGGTCCTCGACCAGCGGCCCCAGCACGTCGTTCTCGATGATGGCTATGTCGTGCGTGCGCGCAACCGCCGCAATCTGCTCGCGCCGCGCCGCATCCATCAGCGTCGCCGTCGGGTTGATCACCGAAGGCTGCACGAACACGGCGCGGATGTCGGAGATCCGGCAGGCCTCGTCCAGCGCTTCCGGGATAAGGCCATTGCCGTCTATCGGCAGGCCTTCGAGGTTGAAGCCGAGATAGCGGGCGAGCGGCACCAGCGTATGGTGGCCGATCGCCTCGGTGGCGACGGTCGAGCCGGGCGGCGCCACGCTCATCAGCGCCACCGTCATGCCGGCGGTAGCGCCATTGGTCAGGCTGATATTCTGCGGCGAGGCATCGAGACCGCACAGCTTCAGCCACTCGACCGCCACGGCGCGGTGACGGGGAAACACCATGTTGGGCCGGAACGACAGCGCCGAACTCGACGGCAGGTTGTCGGCCAGCCAGCCCAGCGCCTGCTTCAGCCGCTCCAGATGCATCGGCTCGCAGACCGGCTTCAGGATCGAGAGATCGATCACTTCGCCCAGCCGCTCCGGCAGATAGGGCGGCTCAGGCTCGCGCCGCTGCGTCTGGACGAAGCTGCCGCGGCCGATCTCGCCCGAGATCAGGCCGCGGCGAATCAGTTCCTCATAGGCGCGACTGACCGTCTGCACCGATAGTTTCAACTCGTCGGCCAGCCGGCGATGCGTCGGCAGCCGCGCGCCGTTGGCGAGCCGCCCGTCATGAATGGCGCGAGCGAACTGGTCGGCCAGCGACTGGTAGGCGGGCCGCCGGATGAGCGCGGGATCAGGTTGCCATAATGTCATGACTTATTAGAGATCGAAATCAGTGCAATTGACAATCGAAATAATGCGCCGTCATGGTACGGCGGGACCAAAAAGTGGATACAGATGGCCGCCGCGAAACTCGACCCGATCGACCTCAGAATCCTCGACGCGATCCAGCGTGACGGGCGCATCACCAAGCTGGCGCTGGCCGACAAGGTCGGCCTGTCACCGACGCCGTGCTGGATGCGGCTGCGCAAGCTGGAAAAGGCCGGCATCGTCTCCGGCTATCATGCCTCGATTGCCATGCGCGTCGTCGCACCCGTCGCCACCGTGCTGATGGAGGTGACGCTGGCCAGCCATCGCCAGGCCGATTTCGACCGCTTCGAGCGTGTCATCCGCGACATACCTGAGATTGTAGCCTGCTGGTCGGTGGGCGGCGGCGTCGACTACGTTCTGAAGGTGATGGCGCGCGATATCGATACCTATCAGCGGCTGGTCGATGCCTTGCTCGAACGCGAAATCGGCATCGATCGTTACTTCACCTACATCGTCATCAAGACGGTGAAGGACGAGACCGTGCTACCGCTTGCCGATCTGTTGCCGGTGCAGTCCTGAGATCGAAACCAGCGTTCATCTGGCACCGTACGCTCGGAGAATGCGCGAAAGCACCCGCCCCACCCCTGCGGCTAGACAGATCGTCCTGCTCCCCAGCCGAATAGAGAGAATCTCTCTATATAGCTGCACCTAAACAGCCTCATCCTTCGCGCCGACGCCCCTAGTCTTGCGGCATCACCCCAATCGGGAGCAATCGATGATGTCCGCGCACTTTGCCCGTTCGCACCGCCATGAGGCGCTCGACCGCCTCGCCGACCGCCGGCTGCTGCGCGAGCTTGCCTATGTCGACGGGCACTGGACGGCAAGCGAGGCGGCGGAGAGCTTCGAGGTCACCGACCCGGCGACCGGCGCCACGGTGGCCTTTGTCGCCGCGCTCGATGGCCGCCAGACGGCAAGTGCGATCGATGCGGCGGCGCGCGCTTTCCCTGCCTGGCGGGCGCTGTTGCCGCAGGAGCGCTCGAAAATCCTGCGCAAATGGTTCGACCTCATCATTGCCGCGAAAGACGATCTCGCTCTGCTGATGACGCTGGAACAGGGCAAGCCCTTGAAGGAATCGCTCGGTGAGATCGATTATGCCGCCTCTTTCGTCGAATGGTATGCCGAGGAAGCAAAGCGCCTCAACGCCGAAAGCGTAACTAGCCATCTGGCGAAGGCTGAAATGACGGTGCGGCGCGAGCCGCTCGGCGTCGTCGGCGTCGTGACGCCGTGGAACTTCCCGTCCGCCATGCTGACCCGCAAGGCGGCTGCGGCCCTTGCCGCCGGTTGCACCATCGTCGCGCACCCCTCTTCGGAAACGCCGCTCTCGGCGCTGGCGCTGGCCGAACTGGGCGAGCGCGCCGGCCTGCTCGCCGGCGTCTTCAACGTCGTCACCGGCAAGGCGTCGATCATAGTCGGGCGAATGTGCGAGGACCCGCGCGTGCGCGCCATGAGCTTCACCGGTTCGACCGAGATCGGCAGGCTGATCGCGGCCCAGAGCGCGCCGACGATGAAGCGGCTGGTTATGGAGCTTGGCGGCCACGCGCCGCTGATCGTCTTTGCCGACGCCGATCTCGACAAGGCCGTGCGCATCGCCGTCGACGCCAAATTCGCCACGTCCGGCCAGGACTGCCTCGCGGCCAACCGCATCTATGTCCAGCGGCCGATCTACGATCGTTTCTGCGCCGCCTTCGCCAAGCGCATCGAGGCGCTGCGGACCGGCAATGGCCTTGCCGACGAAAGCGACATCGGCCCGCTGATGCATGAGCGCGCCGTCAAGAAGGTCGAGGAGCAGGTCACCGACGCGCTCGCCCATGGCGCCCGCTGCCTCGTTGGCGGCATAAGGCACCAGGCCGGCCCGTTGTTTTACCAGCCGACGCTGCTGGCTGACGTATCTGACGAGGCACTGATCATGCGCGAAGAAACGTTTGGTCCGGTCGCAGCCGTGACGCCGTTCGACAGCGAGGACGAGGTGACCGCGCGCGCCAACGCCACTGAATATGGTCTGGTCGCCTATGTCGTGACCGAGAACGGCGCCCGCCAGCAGCGCCTGGGCAGGGCGCTGGACTACGGCATGGTCGCCATCAACCGCGTCAAGATCACCGGTGCGCCGATCCCGTTCGGCGGCGTCAAGCAGTCCGGCATTGGCCGCGAGGGTTCGCGTCAGGGGCTCGAAGCTTTCACCGATCTCAAATATCTTTGCCTGGACGTCGCTTAAGCCGCGTCCACGTTCCTCAAGGAGTCAAAAGAATGCTCGACCAGTCCAACGAACTCGCCGCCTGGGATCGTGATCACTTCTTCCATCCCTCGACGCATATGGGCACCCACGCGCGCGGTGAATCGCCGACGCGCATCATGGCCGGCGGTGAAGGCGTCACCGTCTGGGACAGCAACGGCAGAAAAAGTATCGATGCCTTCGCCGGCCTCTACTGCGTCAATGTCGGCTATGGCCGCCAGAAGATCGCTGACGCCATCGCCGCCCAGGCCACGAACCTCGCCTATTACCACGCCTATGTCGGCCACGGCACCGAGGCCTCGATCACGCTGTCGAAGATGATCATCGACCGTGCGCCGAAGGGCATGTCGAGGGTCTATTTCGGCCTCTCCGGTTCGGATGCCAACGAAACCAACATCAAGCTGATCTGGTACTACAACAACGTGCTTGGCCGCCCGGAGAAGAAGAAGATCATCTCGCGCTGGCGCGGCTATCACGGCTCCGGCATCATGACGGGGTCGCTGACCGGGCTCGATCTCTTCCACAATGCCTTCGACCTGCCGCGCGCGCCGATCCTGCACACCGAGGCGCCCTACTATTTCCGCCGCGCCGACCGTTCGATGAGCGAGGAGCAATTTTCGCAGCATTGCGCCGACAAGCTCGAGGAGATGATCCTGGCCGAGGGCCCCGAGACCGTCGCCGCCTTTATCGGCGAGCCGATCCTCGGCACTGGCGGCATCGTGCCGCCGCCCGCCGGCTACTGGGAGAAAATCCAGGCGGTGCTGAAGAAGTACGACGTGCTCCTGGTCGCCGACGAAGTGGTGACGGGCTTCGGCCGACTGGGCACCATGTTCGGCTCCGACCATTACGGCATCAAGCCGGACCTGATCACCATCGCCAAGGGCCTGACCTCCGCCTATGCGCCGCTGTCGGGCGTCATCGTCGCCGACAAGATGTGGCAGGTGCTGGTGCAGGGCTCCGACAAGCTCGGCTCACTGGGGCACGGCTGGACCTATTCGGCGCATCCGATCTGCGTCGCCGCGGGTGTGGCCAATCTCGAACTGATCGATGAGATGGATCTGGTGAGGAATGCCGGCGAGACCGGCGCCTATTTCCGCGCCGAATTGGCCAAGGCCGTCGGCGGCCACAAAAACGTCGGCGAGGTGCGCGGTGACGGCATGCTGGCGGCGGTCGAGTTCGTCGCCGACAAGGACGACCGTGTGTTCTTCGATCCGGCGCAGAAGATCGGACCGCAGATCGCCACGGCCCTCGCCGCAAGCGGGGTCATCGGCCGCGCCATGCCGCAGGGCGATATTCTGGGCTTCGCCCCACCGCTTTGCCTGACGCGCGAGGAGGCTGACACCGTGGTGGCCAAGGCCGCCGATGCCGTGAGGAGCGTGTTCGCCAATCTCTAATTGTCAAGATCGGCGCTGCCCCTCATCCGCCTGCCGGCACCTTCTCGTCGTTCACGGAGAGAGGGTAAAGGTGAGGGGCAGCGCCAACGTACAAAGTATTCGGAAGTGAACGCGATGACCTCTCATCCCACCCTCCCCGCCACCATGGCGGCCGTGCAGCTTACCGGCCACGGCGGCCCGGAAAAGCTCGTCTACCGCACCGACGTGAAAGTGCCTGTGCCCGCCGCCGGCGAAGTGCTGGTCAAGGTCACCGCCTGCGGCATGAACAATACCGACGTCTGGGTTCGCCAGGGCGCCTATGGCACGGAGGAGGACGCAGGGGCCGTGTCGACATGGCGGCGTCAGGGCAACACGCTGACCTTCCCCCGCATCCAGGGCACCGACACGGTCGGCACCATCGCCGCCGTTGGCGCAGGCGTCTCGCCGGATCGCATCGGCGAGCGAGTGATGGTCGATTTCTCGATCTACAATCGCGACGACGATTCGCTCGCCGACATCGACTATATGGGCCACGGCCGCGACGGCGGTTACGCCGAATACCAGGCTGTGCCGGCCGAGAACGCCCATGTCGTCGACACCGACTTGAGCGACCTCGAACTCGCCACCTTCTGCTGCGCCTATCTCACCGGCGAGCAGATGCTGGAACGTGCAGGGCTCAATGCTGGCGAACGCGTGCTGGTCACCGGCGCCTCGGGCGGCGTCGGCTCCGGCATCGTGCAATTGGCGCGGGCGCGCGGAGCCATTCCCTATGCCGTCGTCGGCAAGGGCAAGGAGCAGGCAGTGCTCGACATCGGCGCCGAAGCCGTGATCACCCGTGGCGTGGCCGACCTGCCGCAAGCCGTGGCCAAGGCGACCGGCGGCCAGCCCATCGACGTCGTGGCCGACCTTGTCGGCGGCGCGATCTTCAACGATCTGTTGCGCATCCTGAGGCCCGAGGGCCGCTACACCACCGCAGGCGCCATCGCCGGCCCGGTCGTCCAGCTCGATCTCAGGACCATGTATCTCAAGCAGCTTCAGCTCCACGGCTCGAGCCAGGGCACACGTGCGGATTTCCGCCGTATCGTGCGCTATATCGAGGAAGACAAGATCCGGCCGCTGGTCGGCGGCGTCTACAGGCTTTCCGATTTCCACCGCGCCCAAGCCGATTTCATCGCCAAGGATTTCGTCGGCAAGCTGGTGGTGGTGCCTGATGCCGTGGCTGAACGGCGGCACCCTAAATAAGAGGACGGAGCAGCAGCGCTTCTCGGCGCCGCAAGCTACGTCACCATGACAAAGGACGACCGTCAGGTCTTGCCGTCAAATTCATCATGTCGGCCGGCATGGCGCACCATGCGCCGAAAGCTCATCGAGATATGGGCTCGCCTGATGTGCCCGATCGATTCCCAATCCCCGATTTCCGCCGCGGCCAGCACTTCCTCCATTTCGCGCCGGAAGGCCGTGAACTCCTCCACAAGGCCGAGTTGCGGCATCATCTTGAGGACTACGCGCGCAACCTGAAAATACAATCTTTCGCTTATTTCGCGCAGGGGCTGGTTCCCGGTCATGCCGGACAGTTCAGTGAAGAAGTCCATGTTCAGCTGCAGAAAGGCACGCTGATCCGGGTTGAGCATATCGGAATCGCAGCGCGCGATGAGCGCTCGGATGCGATCGAGGTCGACCGCCGTTCGGGGAATTGGCGAAAGCTTGCCGACAAGCAGCGCGAGTTCCAGTCGCAGATGATAGACCTGCTGCAACTCCTCGATGTCGACGTCGGTAACGATCGTACCGACGCCGTGGATCGATTGCACAAGCCCTTCGGCCTCGAGCCGCGCCAGCACGCGTCGGACCGGTGTGCGGCTGATCTCGAATTCCTGGGCGAGTTCTTCCTCGGAGAGCCGGCTCCCCGGCGGATAATCGAGAAGGCAGATACGGTCGCGCAGGATCAGGTAGATGCGTTCGAACCGTTCGCGCGCCGAAAGCGGACGCGAAGGCGGCACGGTCTTGGCCGAGGCATCCGTATCAAGCGTCATCCAGCCTCCAGGACAGCGTGCAGGAACTGTCGCGTCCGCTCATTCTTGGGTGCGCCGAAAAGCTCTGCCGGCGGCCCCTGCTCGCAAATTTTGCCCTGATAGAAGAAGCAGACGCGATCGGAAAATTCCTTGGCGAAGCCCATCTGGTGGGTGACCATGAGCATCGTCAGATCATGCTCGCGGCCGATTTGCCTTATCACTTGCAGCACTTCGCCGACAAGTTCCGGATCGAGCGCGGACGTCACCTCGTCGAACAGCATTATCTTGGGCCGCATCGCCAGCGCCCTTGCAATGGCGACGCGCTGTTGCTGGCCGCCGGAAAGCTGTGAAGGATAATGATCCTTCTTCTGCGACAGCCCGACCATGTCGAGAAGCTCGGCCGCCCGTGCCTCGGCATCGGCCCGCTTCATGCCAAGCACGGTCATCGGCGCCTCGATGCAATTGGCCATCGCCGTCATGTGTGGAAACAGGTTGAAAGACTGGAACACCATGCCGATCTTCGCCCGGATGCGGCGGATGTGGGCGAGATTGGCGGGCACCAGCTTTCCGCCTTGCTTCATATGGGTCAGTGGCTCGCCTTCGACCCAGATGACGCCGTCGTTGATCGTCTCCAGCGTCATCAGCATGCGCAGGACCGTGGTCTTGCCGGAACCGGACGGTCCGATGACGGAAACCTTCTCGCCGCGCGCGATTTCGAGGTTCAGCCCGTCGAGCACGGTGAGCGCGCCGTAACGCTTCGAGACATTGTCGAAACGGACCATCGGTTGTTCGGTCATCGCGCGGTCCTTCGGTTGAGCAGGCGTTCGAGGGCACGGATGAGCGCGGCCGAAACCAGGCTCATGGCCAGGAAGAACAGGCCGACCAGCGTGATCGGTTCGGTGTAGCGGAAGGTTTCGGAGCCGATGATCTTGGCCGTCTGCATGAGTTCCAGCACGGCGATGGCCGACAGCAGCGGCGTCTCCTTGAACAGCGCGACGAGATAGTTGCCGAGCGCCGGCACGATGGGCGGTATCGCCTGCGGGATGATGATGTCGCGAAAGGTCGTCCAGGAGGAGAGGTTGAGTGCGATCGAGGCTTCCCACTGGCCGCGATGGATGTTGTCGAAGCCCGCGCGGTAGACCTCCGAGCAATAGGCGGCGTAGTGGATGCCGATGGCCAGAACACCGGCCGTGAATGCGTCGAGCACGACGCCGAATTTCGGAAAGACGAAATAGAGAAAGAAGATCTGGATGAGCAGCGGCGTCGAGCGGATCAGTTCGACCAGCACCGAGATCGTCCAGCCGGTCCAGGGCACCGCGATACGGATTACCGCAAGTACCAGGCCGAGCAAAGCCGCGATGACGAAGCCGAGCAGCGTCGCCTCGATCGAGACGACGGCGGCGCGTGCCAGCACCGGCAGGATCTCTGCGGCAAAACTCCAATCCCAGATCATGCCGCCCTCCCCCGCGCCAGGCCGAGCGAGGCCCGCCTTTCGAGAAGCCGCATGCCGATGGAAACGGTGAGCGACATGGCGAGGTACATCAGCAGCACCAGCGTGAAGATGGGAATGGTCTTGAAGGTGTTCTGGTTCATCTGCTGCGCCTTGAAGGCGAGGTCCGTGAGCGTGATCAGCGAAACCAGCGCCGTCGATTTCAAAAGCTCGATGAAAAGATTGCCCCAGGGCGGGATCATGGCGACGAAGGCCTGCGGCAGGATGATCCGGCGCAGCATTTGCGCGCGGCTCATGTTGAGCGCCGTTCCCGCCTCCCATTGGCCGCGCGCGACCGACTGGATTGCACCGCGCACGCATTCGGATCCATAGGCGCCGACATTCAGACCAAGCGCCAGCACCGCGACGGGAAACGCGTCGAGCGTGACACCGAATTGCGGCAGCACGAAAAACAGCCAGAACAATTGCACGAGCGCCGAGGTGCCGCGAAAGACTTCGACATAGACAGTCGCCAGCCATCTGAGCGGCGCTGGACCATACATGCGCGCTAGCGCGGCGAGCACGCCCATGACGACCGCCAGCAGGCTGCCGAGAACAGCGATCTCGATCGTCAGGACGGCGCCCTGCAATAGTCCCGGTAGGAACAGCCTGTACGTCTCCTGCGTCGCAAGCGCCGCGATCACGGCCAGCGAAACGACCAGCATGGCAACGAGCGTGCGGATCCCCATCTGCTTCTCCGAGGAAAAAAGAGGGCGGCGTTTTCACGCCGCCCAGCAGTTGGGAATTTATTCGCCCTTGCAGAGCTCTGCAGTCGTCTTGTTCGGCAGATAGTCCTTGCCGAAGCCGAGCGGCTCGACCAGCGCGATATGCTCCGGCGTACCGAGGAACTTCTTCAGTTCGGCGTTGAACGCTTCCTGCAGATCGGTGTCCTCCTTGCGGAAGCCGAAGCCGCCATGGCCCTTCACCGACTTGCCGGCAACTTCACCGAAGGGCTTGGTCGATTCGACGCCATCGGCCTTCTTGGCCATGTCGGCGATCGAGAGCGCGGTTAGCGCGGCAGCATCGGCACGGCCAGACTGGACCGCCGCGACCAGGCTGGATTGGTCGGGCAAGGAAACGACTTGTCCTTGGGCAACGCCGGCGTCCTTCGCATATCCCCCCTCGACGGCGCCCGCCATCACGGCGAGCTTGAGATCGGGATTGTCCTTGATGCTCGAATAGTCCTTCACGCCTTTCGGATTGCCCTTCGCGACCAGCATGGCCTGGCCGATGCCATAGGACGGTTCGGAAAAATTGATCTCGGCGCAGCGCTTGGGATTGATGAACATGCCGGCGGCGATGATGTCGAAGCGGCCGGCCTTGAGACCCGGAATGAGCGAGCCGAATTCGGTCAGCACGCCGTCGACCTGCGCAATGCCCATCTTGGCGAGCACCGCCTTGGCGACTTCCGGCGCTTCGCCGGTCAATTTGCCGTCAGGCGTGGCGAAACCGAACGGCGCCTCATTGGCGAAGCCGACGCGGATATAGCCGTCCTTCTTGGCGCGTTCGAGCGTCGTTTCGGCATGGGCCGGCAGTGACGTGAATGCGGTCGCGGCGAGCGCAAGACAGGCGGCGGCCTTCACGAGCGCGCGGCGGGATATCTGTGACGTGAACATGCTTTCCCCTTTTCTTCTTCGATAATTATCGGGCTCGAACGATGTTTCTCCACCATCGCGTCAAGCGCACTAAGACGTATACAACTCATCTGGACATATCGCAAGACGCACTGTACGAATCTGGAAAAATCGCCATTGGGGTTGATTGTGCGGCTTTGTGATGCGCAAGTTGTGCACAATTAAGGTGTGCTTTCTCGATGCGGATACGAACCGCCTTTGGATGAGGGCAGGAAGGAAAACGGCTTTGGACGCGTCGGGCGGGCCCACCAAGGCGGAATACGCGCGGCGCCTGGCCGACGTGAAGCAACGCATGGCAAAGGCCGGCTTCGATCTCATCATCTGCCAGGATCCCAGCGCCAGCGAAGGCGGCGGCGAGCGGCTCTGCGACGTGACCCGCGATCCCATCTTCATCGACTGACCATCAGCCCAGGACCGGCAACTCAAGGACACCTCAATGGACCGCAATCCCTTTTCCGAAGCCGAGATCGCCGGCCGCTTGTCGAAAGTTCGCACGGCATTGGCAGAGCGCAAGCTCGACGCCGCCGTCTTCGCCTCGCCGGAGACTGTTTTCTACCTCACCGGCCTCGACCATTGGGGTTATTTCGCGCCGCACCTCCTGATCGTCACGCTCGACCGGCGCCCTATCCTGGTCACCCGGTCGATGGAGAAGGTGACGATCGAGAATCAGGTGAAGGCAGCAGAATTCCGCGGTCACTCTGACAGCGAGACGGCGGCCGACCTCGCCGCGCGCGTCATTTCCGAACTCGGCCTGGCCGGCAAACGGATCGGCATCGAAAACTGGACCTCCGGCCTCAGCCACGGCCTCGCCCTGAAGCTTGAGGCGCAGGCCGACGCCAAGTGGAGCGACGTCTCGGGACTGGTCGACAAGATGCGGTTGGTGAAGAGCGCCGAGGAACAGGTGCTGATGCGCCGCGCCGCCAAGGTCACGGATGCTGCGGCAGGTGCCGCCATCGCTGCCATCTCCGACGGCGCCGCCGAGCAGGAGGTTGCCGCCCAATGCGTGGCGGCGATGGTGCGCGCCGGCGGCCACGCGCCGGGCTTCGGCCCGTTCATCCGGCCCGCCGCCCGGCTCGGCGAGGAGCACACGACCTGGGGCGACGGCATCTATCGCAGCGGCGAGCCGGTCTTCGTCGAACTGTCGGGCTGTGTCTCGCGCTATCACGCGCCGCTTGGCCGGCTGATCCGCATCGGCAACATCAAGGACGAAGACGCCGCCATGGCCGAGGTCACGGCCAAGGCATTCGAGGCCGTCGTCAGGGCGCTCGAGCCCGGCGCCAGGGCGCGCGATGTCTACGCCGCCTGGCAAGGCGTCGCCGACGAGGCCGGCCTGTCGCATTATCGCCGCCATCATTGCGGCTATCTCGTTGGCATCGGCCAGCCGCCCTCATGGACCGGCGGCAATTCGGTGACGGGCCTCAGGCACGATTCCGATCTCGAAATCGAGACCGGGATGAGCTTCCACATCCTGTCCTGGCTGATGGGCACCGGCCGCGGCGACCATTTCATCTCCAACACCGTGCTGCTGACCGATGCGGGGGCCGAAGTGCTGACCCGCACCCCAGCCGGCCCGATCGTCCGCTAGACCATGAACATGGCTCGCTATTCGGCGTTTTCGATTTTCCGCAATGCCCTTTCCGGCCAGAAGAACTGGCGGCGCGCCTGGCGCGCGGCCGAGCCGAAGCCCGCCTATGACGTGATCGTCGTCGGTGGCGGCGGGCATGGCCTTGCGACGGCTTTCTACCTCGCCGAGAACCACGGCATCCGCAATGTCGCCGTTCTGGAAAAGGGCTATGTCGGCGGCGGCAATGTCGGCCGCAACACCACCGTCATCCGCTCCAACTACCTGCTCGACGGCAACACCCAGTTCTACGAATTCTCGGTCAAGCTGTGGGAAGGCTTGTCGCGGGCGCTGAACTTCAACGTGATGTTTTCGCAGCGCGGCCAGATCGTCACTGCCCATTCGGCCGATCAACTCGACACATTCAGCCATCGCGCCAACATCATGCGTCTGAACGGCATCGACGCCGACATACTCGACCGCGACGCTGTGCGCCGGCTGGTACCCTATCTCGATTTCTCCGAAACCGCGCGATTTCCGATCCATGGTGCGATCTTGCAAGGCCGCGCAGGCACGGCGCGTCATGACGCCGTCGCCTGGGGCTATGCGCGCGCTGCCGACGGCCACGGGGTCGACATCATCCAGAATTGCGAGGTGACCGGCTTTGTCCGCAACGGCGAAAGGATCGTCGGCGTCGAGACCAGCAAGGGCCGCATCGGCGCCGGCAAGGTCGGCCTCGCCGTCGCAGGCCATACTTCGCTCCTTGCCGCCAAGGCCGGCCTGGAACTGCCGATCGAAAGCCACGTGCTCCAGGCTTTCGTCACCGAGCCGCTCAAGCCGCTGGTAGATCACGTCGTCGCTTATGGCGCAGACCATTTCTATGTCAGCCAGTCCGACAAGGGCGGGCTGGTCTTCGGCGGCAATCTCGACGGCTACAATTCCTACGCCCAGCGCGGCAATCTCGGCGTCGTGCGCGAAGTGGCGGAGGCGGCGATAGCCCTGATGCCCTGCATCTCGCGTGTCAGGCTGCTGCGCCATTGGGGCGGCGTCATGGACATGACGCCGGACGCCAGTCCGATCATCTGCCCGACCCCGATAGAAGGGCTCTATCTCAATGGCGGCTGGTGCTATGGCGGCTTCAAGGCGACGCCGGCCTCCGGCTGGTGCTTTGCCCATATGCTGGCCACCGGCAAGCCGCATCCGCTGACCGCCGCCTACGCGCTCGACCGTTTCCGGACCGGCCACACGCTCGACGAAGCCGGCGCCGGCCCCTCGGCCTGGCTGCAATAGAGAACGAGAGAAATGCTTCGCATCGACTGCCCATGCTGCGGCCCGCGCGACCATGACGAGTTCCGCTATGGCGGCGACGCTTCCGCGGTGCGTCCGGCGCATGACGATCCCGATCCGGAGGCGTGGTACCGCTATGTCTATGTGCGCAAGAACCCGGCGGGGCTGCACCGGGAATTCTGGCAGCATGTGACCGGCTGCCGGCAATGGCTGGTCATCGAGCGCGACACGAGGAACCACGCTATCGCATCGGTCGGCTTCACCAGGAACATGCCAGCATGAAAATGATTGGAAATCGTCTGGCCGCCGGCGGCCGCATCGACCGCACGCAGCCGCTCCGCTTCACATTCGACGGCCGCGAGCTGGGCGGCTATCGAGGCGATACGCTTGCTTCCGCGCTGCTTGCCAATCGGCTCATGCTGACAGGCCGCAGCTTCAAATACCATCGGCCGCGCGGCATCTTCTCGGCCGGCCCGGAAGAACCCAACGCGCTGGTTACGCTCGGAAGCGGTGGACGGCGCGAACCGAACCTTCCGGCCACGACACTGGAACTGGCTGAAGGTATGACTGCCGAAAGCCAGAATCGCTGGCCGTCCCTTGCCTTCGACGTGCAGAGCGTCAACGGCCTGTTTGCGCCCCTTCTTTCCGCCGGCTTCTACTACAAGACCTTCATGGGTCCGACCCGCCGCGCCTGGATGTTCTACGAGCATTTCATCCGTAAAGCCGCGGGATTGGGCCGGGCCGGCACCGAACCCGATCCCGACCGTTACGAGACCCGGCATGCATTTGCCGATGTTGCAGTCGTCGGCGGCGGCCCTGCCGGCCTGTCGGCGGCGCGCGCCGCGGCAGCCAGCGGCGCCAGGGTCGTCCTCGTCGAACAGGACTTTCTGCTCGGTGGCCAGCTTCTTGCCGAGCGCACCGATGGCAAGGCGGCAGCCTGGCTGACAAAGATCGAGGCGGAGCTTGCAGGCCAGCCCAACGTCACCCTGATGCGCAAGACGATGGCCTTCGGCACCTATGACGGCAACACGCTGGGGCTGATCGAGCGGCATGACGGCCAGGTCGCGCAAGGCGCTGCGCGGCAGGTTTTCACCGTGCTTCGCGCCGGCTCGATCATCTTTGCCGCCGGTGCTATCGAACGGCCGCTGGTGTTCTCCAACAACGACCGGCCAGGCATCATGCTGGCGTCCGCCGCCCGGACCTATCTCAACCGCTTCGCCGTGCTGCCGGGGAAGAATATCCTCGTGGCCACGATGAACGACGGTGCCTATCGCGCTGCTTTCGACCTCGCCGCCGCCGGCGCGCAGGTGACGGTCGCGGATCAGCGCGGCGCTCCGCCCGCCGGTCTGGCGGCGGAAGCCGGACGCCTGAACGTAGAGATCCGCTCCGGAACCCGGATCGCCGATCTGCGCGGCAGCCATGCGGTGAAGGCCGTACGGCTTGCCGGCCCGAGCGCCAAATCGGAAATCGCCTGCGATTTCGTCTGCGTCTCCGACGGCTGGTCGCCGACGGTGCATCTCACCTCGCATCTTGGCGTCAGGCCCGTCTATCGCGACGACATCGACGGCTTCGTTCCGGGCGGCTTTCCGGCAGGCCAGTTCGGCGCCGGCGCGGTAATGGGGCGCTTCTCGACCGCCGACGCGATCGAGGACGGCCACCGCGCCGGCGTCGAAGCGGCATGCTTCTGTGGAAAACCGGCGGCCATGCCGGCGCCGGATGAACTCGATCTCGAAGGGGCCCCGGCCGCTCCCTTTCGTGCGATCTCTTCCGCTGGGCGCGGCAAGGCCTTCGTCGATCTACAGATGGATGTAACCACCAAGGACATCGAGCTCGCCCATCGCGAGGGCTATGAATCGGTCGAACACCTGAAGCGCTACACCACGCTCGGCATGGGGACCGACCAGGGCAAAACCAGCAATTTCGCAGCACTTTCGGCCATGGCGGCGCTGCGCCGGGCAACGATTGCGCAAACCGGAACCACGACCTTTCGCCCGCCCTACGCGGCGGTCGCGATCGGCGCGCTGGCCGGTCGCGCCGTCGGTCATCACTTTAAGCCGGTCCGTCGCACGCCGATGCACGACTGGCACCTGGCAAACGGTGCCGAGATGCTCGAGGTCGGTCTCTGGATGCGTCCGTATTTCTATCGCGATGCCGGACGCGACGTGAATGAAGCCTATGTCGCGGAGATGCGGATCGTGCGCGGCGGCGCCGGGCTGATGGACATTTCCACCCTCGGCAAGATCGACGTGCAGGGGCCGGACGCGACCATATTCCTCGACCGTGTCTACGCCAACGGTTTCGCCAAGCTTCCGGTTGGCCGCGCGCGTTACGGCGTCATGCTGCGCGACGACGGCGTCGTCTTCGACGACGGCACCACCACGCGCTTGTCGCAAAATCGCTTCTTCATGACCACCTCTACCGCCAAGGCCGCCGACGTCCTGTCGCGGTTGGAATTCCTGCTCGACACCGCCTGGCCGGATTTGCGTGTCGCGGTTTCTTCGGTAAGCGACGAGTGGGCGGCGATGTCGGTCGCCGGGCCGGCAAGCCGCGATGTCCTTGCCGCCGCCTTTCCCGCGCTCGATGTCTCCAACGAGACGCTGCCGCATATGGGCGTCATCGAAGCCGGGTTCGACGGACGGGCCCTGCGCGTTATCCGCCTCAGCTATTCCGGCGAGCGCGCCTACGAAATCTATGTCGGTGCCAGCGCCGGCGAACAGGCCTGGAGCCGTCTCATCGAAGCAGGCGCGCCGTTCGGCCTCAAACCTTACGGCGTCGAGGCACTCGGTGCGCTGCGCGTCGAAAAGGGCCACGTCGCCGGGCCCGAGATCGATGGCCGCACCACGCTCGACGATCTCGGCCTCGGCCGCATGGCCGGCAAACGTGGCGGATTCGTCGGCGACGTCCTGCGCCGCCGCCCGGCCTTTCAGGCGCCCGACCGCCAGCGCCTCATCGGACTGGAATGCATCGAGAACGGCAAGCGGCTGCGCGGAGGCGCCATATTGTTCCTGCCTGGCGATGCCGTCACCGGCCACGGGCGCGGTCGGATCACCTCGGTTACCTTCAGCCCGGAACTCGGCCACTATGTCGGACTGGCGCTGTTCGCGGGCAATGCCGCGGCCGAAGGAGACGAGATCATCGCGGTCTACCCGATGCGGACAGAGACGGTTCGCGCCCGCGTCGTGCCCTCCGTCTTCCTCGATCCCAAGGGAGAGCGTATGCATGGTTGAACCTGTGCTGTCGAAGGACTTCAACCTGTGGGCCTCCGATTGCCGGATCATTCAGATCGAGGGCTGGGACGGAACACTGGCAAGATTCGAAACGAGCGTCTCGCAGGCCTTGGACGCGAGGCTCCCTGCCAGCGTCGGCGAGACGGTTCGGCACGCTGGCGCCCTCATCGTCAGGATCGCGCCCTGCCGTCTTTGGCTGATCGTCGAGACAGGCGCGGAACCGCCCGCCATTGCGATCGATCCGGAATTGGGCTGCTCGGTTCTGCTTGGTGAAGGCCGGGTGCGGTTCAGGATGGAGGGTGCGCGTCTTCAGGACATTCTCTCTGCCTGCATGCCGGTCGACTGGTCGTCCGCCGCTTCGGTCCCCGGCCGTGCCGTACAGACGTCCATCCATCACGTGCCGGCGCTCTATCTGCGAACGGGCGAGAGCAGCTGTGACCTGATCGTGCCGCGAAGCTTCGCCATCAGCCTTGCCGACTGGATTGCCGCCGCGCGTTAAAGCAATCCCGGGAAAGTGCGTAACGTTTTCCGCTCGCGATTGCGTAAGGAAAAAGCTGGACCTGTCCGGCGCAGCGGCCGCTAAACCGGCAGGACGCACCGCGCGCATACCTTTTGCACGACGGTCGATATAGTCGTCCGCATCGGCGAAGGTCTCGGCATCACTGGTGGAGGCCGACACGCCACGGCAGCGCGCCGGCCTCCGCCTTGGTTAGCGGCTCAGTTGTGGCGGATTTCCGTGCCGAGCACTTTCAGGCACTCACGGATGAAGGCGGCCAGCGCCGTCCATCCCTTGGCCGACACCATCGTACCATCGACATAGGCTTCCGTCGGCGAGAGGTCGATATAGGTACCGCCCGCGAGAGTGACTTCCGGCTCGCAGGCGCCCAGCGCGCCGACCTTCTTGCCGCGCACGACGCCGTCGACCGCAATCAGGATCTGCACGCCATGGCAGATCGTGAAGATCGGCTTCTTGGTCTCGTGAAAGTGTCGAACGATCGTCTGCACCCGCTTGTCGGTGCGGATGTATTCCGGTCCGCGTCCGCCCGCGCAGTAGACCGCGTGGTACTGGTCGAGCTGCTTTTCCGCATCCGAGAACGTCTTGTTGATCAACGCGTAGTGTCCGAGCTTTTCGGTGTAGGTCTGGTCGCCCTCGAAATCGTGCAGCGAGGTCTTGATCAGGTCGCCCGCATTCTTGTCGGGGCAGACGACATGGACCGTGTGGCCGACGGCTTCCATCGCTTGCTGGTAAACGAAAATCTCGTATTCCTCGGTGAACTCACCGGTCAGCATCAATATCTTCTTGCCTGGCATAGCTCTTCCTCTCTGTTGTTGGCATGCAAGGCGCATCACGCGCCTTGCCTCATTCGGATTGCGGGCCTCAGAACGGGGAGTCGGGGAAGTAATATTCCTTGGCGTTGGCCTGGGTTATGAGCGGGGCGTCGAGTTTGACGGCACCGCGAACCGGAGCCTGACCGATCAAGTTGGCCACGGTCATGTAGATAGCGGTCTTGATCATCGCCGGCGGATACGGCGTCTCGACCGGTGTCATCGCATCCCCGTCTATCACCTTCTTCACGATGTCCTTCATGCCGTTGCCGCCGAGCGCTAGCTTGATATCGGTTCGGCCGGACTGCTTGACGGCCTCGAGCACACCGAGAAGCATGTCGTCGTCATTGGCCCAGACCGCATCGATGTGCGGGTGCTTGGCCAGGTAATCCTGCATGAGCTTGAAGGCCTCGTCGCTGTTCCAGTGGGCATACTGCATGTCGAGCACCTTCAGGCCGGTGCCCTTGATGGTATCCTCGAAGCCCTTGATGCGCTCGTCGTCGATGACGGTGGGAATGCCGCGCAGCACGACGACGTCACCTTTGCCGCCCAGTTTGTCGATCATGAACTTCGCCGTATTGGTGCCAACCGCGATGTTGTCGCCGGCAAGATACAGGTCCTGAATGGAAGGGTCAGTCAATCCCCTGTCGACGACGGTGATGAACGTACCCATCTCCTTGATGGCTTTCACCGGCTGGGTCAGTTCCTCGGAGGTGTAGGGCAGTATCACCAGCGCATCCAGCTTGCGGCTGGCCGACAGATCCTCCAGCGCGCTTACCTGGTCGGCCGCCGAGGGCGACGTCTTCACGACGACTTCGACATCCGGGAAGGCCGCGTTGATTTCCTTTGCGGCGGCCTGCGCGTGATAGACGATGCCGGCCGTCCAGCCATGATCCGCCGCCGGGATCGACACCGCGACCACCTTCTTGTCGGCTGCAAGCGCCTGGCCGGCCACCATCAGTGCGCCGACTGCCGCAACGGCAACCCATTTCCTGCTAAACATAAATACCTCCCAGAGATATGGACCACACAACAGGCGCCCGTCCGGTCCGAAGACGAGCTATTTCGAAAATCTTTGCACGAGCATGGCGATGATGATGATGACGCCCTGCACCGCGGCGACGAGGTATTCGGAAACGAAATCCGACAACACCATCAGGTTGGCGATCAGCTCCAGGATCACCGCACCGGCGATGGTGCCCCAGATGCGGCCCTTGCCGCCCCGCAGCGCCGTTCCGCCAATGACAACGGCCGTTATCACCTGCAGCTCCCAAAGCTGTCCGGTGGTCGGGGTGGCGGCTCCCAGACGAGGCACGTAACAGATTGCGGCGACCGCCACGCATGCACCCTGGATGACATAGGCAATGGTGCGCGTCTTGACGACCGAGATGCCCGAATAGCGGGCGACGTCCTCGTTCGCGCCCACCGCCGCGCATTTGCGGCCATATTTGGTCTTGTAGAGGACAAATGCGCCGACCACCGCAACGAGCGCCGACAGAAGGATCGGCACCGGAATGCCCGCGACGGCGCCGAAATAGACCGGCCGGTACGCGTCCCGCAGCGAGCGATCGATCGGGATCGTGCCGCCATCGGTCATATAGGTGATCAGTGCGCGGAAGATACCCATTGTGCCGAGCGTGGCGATGAACGGCTCGATCCTTCCGACCGTGACGATGAGACCGTTCGCGAGGCCGCATAGAAGCCCCGCGACGACTGCTATCACCATGCCTGCCGGGATGGCCCAAAGGCCGAGGCTGGGGGCCATCATGTTCATGAACATGATCGTGACGCCGGCGATGAAGGCGACCATCGAACCGACCGAAAGGTCGAGCCCGCCTGATGAGATCACGAATGTGGCGCCGACGGCTATGATGGCGACATAAGCGCTGCGCGTGATCACGTTGCCCAGGTTTGTCGCGGAAAGAAAATCCGGATTGATGAGGAATCCCGCCACCAGTAGTGCGAACAGTGCAAGGAAAGGGCCGGCATCCGTCCACGAGAAATGGTGCTGCCTGTCGCTTCGGGCAGACATGGAATGGGTAAGCGCCGTCACTGTCTTCCTCCTTGGGCCGTGCCATGGCCTTTGTCACTGGTCGCCAGCAGCGCGATGTTGCTTTCGATCATCGTTTCGCCCGAGACCTCGCCGCTGATCCTGCCTTCGCGCATGACCAGGACGCGGTCGCAGATGCCGACCAGCTCCTGCATCTCCGAGGAGATGACGATGCAGGCTTTGCCTTGGCTCACGAGTTCCTGGATGAAGGCGTAGATCTGCGCCTTGTTGGCGATGTCGATCCCGCGCGTCGGCTCATCGATGATCACGACCGAAGGATTGGTCAGAAGCACCTTGGCCAGCAGAAGTTTCTGCTGGTTTCCGCCTGAAAGCTGCCCTGCCCTGGCGTTGTGGCTCTTCACCCGGATGTCGTAGCTGGAGACGGCCCGGGCGAGCGCCTCGGATTCGCGACCGCGCAGAACCAGCAGTCCCGGATGCAGAAGGTCAAGCGACGAGAGAGTCAGGTTCGGCGCCAGCCGCTCCTGCAAAAGCAGGCCCTTGCCCTTGCGATCTTCCGTCAGATAGCCGATGCCCGCCTCTATGGCCTCGCGCTGCGAACGTATCTGTATCGGCGACCCGTTGAGCTCGATCGTAGCCGTCGCCGGCCTAAGCCCCACAATGCCTTCGAACAACTCGGTTCGCCCCGCCCCGATCATTCCGGCGAAGCCAAGAATCTCGCCTTTGTGAACGGTAAAGGACACGTCCCGTGCATAACCCGGAACAGTCGCGTTTCTGACGGTCAGCATGGGCCGGCTCGTCTGGACCTCGCGCTTGTGAGGATAAAGCGCGGCGAGTTCGCGCCCGACCATAAGCTGCGCCATGTCGGCCTGGCTCAACGCATGGCCGGGATAGGTGCCGATCATCTTGCCGTCGCGCAGGACCGTGACCTTGTCCGCCAGCCGCTGCACCTCGTCGAGGCGGTGGCTGATGTAGAGAACGGCGATGCCCCGCGCCCTGAGCCCGAAGATGATGGCGAGCAAACGCTCGACCTCCCCACCGGTCAGCACCGCTGTCGGCTCATCGAAGATGACGACCCTGTGATCGTCGAGCAACGCGCGGGCGATTTGCACGAGCTGGCGATCCGCCAGCGAAATGTCCCGGACCAGCGCGGTCGGCGACACCTCGCAACCGATCTCGGCCAGTTTCGCGGCCGCTATGCGGCGCATGGCGCCATCATCGACGATTCCGCGCCTGGAGAGCTCGCGGCCGAGAAAGAGATTGTCAGTCACCGTGAGCGCTTCGGCCAGGAGGATTTCCTGATGCACCAGCGCGATGCCTGCCGCCTGCGCCTGGTGAGGTGTCCTGAAACTCACGCGGTCACCGGCCATGGACAGGCTGCCGGCGGTTGGCTCGATGTAACCGGAAAGCAAGCGCATGAACGTCGACTTGCCGGCGCCATTCTCGCCGATGACGGCATGGATCTCGCCAAGGAAAATATCCAGCGTGATGTCCGACAACACGGTCACCGGGCCGTATTGTTTGCAAAGCCCTTCCGCGCGTAGCACCGGAGCCACAGCCTGTGTGGGCTCCGGCGGCAAAGCGGTGACGCTTCCGTCGATGCGAGTGGCAACTGACATCGCGGCCTACTCGAATGCAGGCAGGAGCCTGTCCCGCGAATTCTCTATGTGCACGCGCATCGCCTTTTCGGCGGCAACCGGATCGCTGGCCGCGAAAGCGGCGAGGATGGCTTCGTGCTCGTCGAGCGCCTCCTCGGTGACCCGCGAGTGATACATCAGGCGGAAAATGTGGAAGTGGGTGTGCTGGTGGTTCAGCGTTTCGCGGATGAGCTCGTTCTGCGCGAACTCCATGACCTTGTCGTGGAAGATGGCATCCTGGCGGGCGAAGTTCGAATAACGCAGGCGTTCGTCCTTGCCCACCCGCCTGGCCATCACGCCAGCCGCCTCCTGCAAAATCATCAGCCGGGCTTCATCGAGCGCAGCGGCTGCCTTGGCGGCGGCTGCGGGTTCGAGCAGCAGGCGCAGTTCATAGAGTTCGTCGAAACGGCGCCGTGTGATCTGGGGCGCGGCCCGGTACCCGATAAGATGGGTTTTCACCACCAGGCCCTCGCCTTCCAGCCGCCCAAGAGCTTCGCGGATGGGCGTATGCGAGACGTTGAACTCCTTGACGAGGTTATCGACGGTGATCCGCGATCCCGGAGCTATCTTCAGCGACATCAGCTGCTGGAAGATCGCCTCGTAGACGTCGCCCGACAGGCTGTTGGCGCGCTGGATGCGGCCTGTCAACCGAGCGTCATTGTCGACGGTAAGGTCTGGATTCTGCATGTTTTGCCTCTTGACAGGGGCGACCTCTAACACGATGCTCCGCGCAATTCAATCCTATATCCTATACGATTTTATAGAGGATATTCGTGAGGCAGGAAAACTCGACGACGGCTCTGGCCCGTGCCTTGCCCGAACCACGCCACGCACGCTGGGCAAGCGGTGATCTCCGATCCCCCGCTCCCCAATCCATATTCGAAGGACACACTTCATGACGCTATTTGCAGCAGCCCGGTTGCCGCATGAGATTCTTTTCGGCAAAGGCCAGCGCCACGCGCTGCCTGATATTGCCGCCAGATATGGCCGGCGCGCATTCATCTGCACGGATGAGCGTTTCGCCGGGACGCCAATGTTCGCGCAGATCAGCGCGGCACTGAGAGCAGGCTCGATCGAAACGCTCGTGTACGATCGCATCCTCCCGGATGTCCCTCGTGACAGCGTTGCCGTCTGTGCCGCCCATGCGAAGGACTTCAAGCCGGACATGGTGATCGGGATCGGTGGCGGCAGTTGCCTGGACATGGCCAAAAGCGCCGCGCTGCTGATCAGTCACGGCGGGTCGCTTCAGGACTACTACGGGGAGTTCAAGGTGCCCGGCCCCACGCTTCCGGTAATCGCGGTCCCGACCACCGCCGGCACCGGTTCGGAAGTGACGCCGGTGGCGGTGATCTCCGATCCGGAGCGGACGCTTAAGGTCGGCATTTCCAGTCCCCATCTCATTGCCGCGGTCGCGCTCTGCGATCCGGAACTCACCTCGACATGCCCGCCCTCCCTCACGGCAATTGCCGGAGCCGACGCGCTCACCCACGCGATCGAAGCCTTTACGTCCGCCAAACGCGGCGCCGATCCGCACTTGCCGCAGCGGCATGTCTTCGTCGGCAAGAGCGCCCTTACCGATCATTTCGCGCTGCTGGCCATCCAGCTCCTGGGCCGCAGTCTCGAAAAGGCGTACAGGGACGGCTCGGACGAAGACGCACGCGCCGATGTCATGATGGGAGCGCTGGCGGCCGGCTGCGCTTTCGGCACGGCCGGAACGGCGGCTGCCCACGCCGTGCAATATCCCGTCGGCGCGCTTACCCACACGCCGCACGGATTGGGCGTGGCGACGATGCTTCCCTACGTGATGAGCTACAATCTGCCCGCCGCGACCGACGAAATAGCGGCGGTCGGCGCCGCTCTGGGGGTGACGGAGACAAAGAGCTCCGAGGCGACCGCGCGCGCCACCATCGATGAGGTGGCCCGGCTGTTCGCGGCGATCGGCATCACCCGCACGCTGGCCGATCTGGGTCTTCCACACGACAAGATCGACTGGACCGCCGAGCAGGCGCTCGGCATCGATCGGCTGATCAAGAACAACCCTCGTCCTTTCGACATCGCCGCGATGCGGCGGCTGGTGAGGGCCGCCTATGACGGCGACATGGCCGCAAGCTCAGTCTGACCAGAGGTGATGAGATGAACGTACCCCAAGGGCAACTCAACGAAGATCCGGACATGTTCGACTACACCACATTCTCGCACGGCCTCTATATCGACGGACACTGGCGACCGTCTTGCGACGGTCGTCTCATTGAGGTGATCGATCCTTCCACGGAGGCCGTGATTGCGGCTGTCCCGGACGCCACGATTGCCGATGCCGCCGCTGCCGTCGAGGCGGCTGCGAAGGCGGCGGCAGGCTGGCGCGCAACCGCGCCGCGCAAGCGTTCGGAAATACTGCGGCGTTGTTTCGAATTGATGGTCGAACGGTCCGATACGCTGGCGGCGCTGATCTCGCTGGAGAACGGCAAGGCGCTGCGGGACGCGCGCGGCGAGGTCGCCTATGCGGCTGAATTCTTCCGCTGGAATGCCGAGGAAGCGGTGCGCATCAGCGGCGAGTTCGGCCTGGCGCCGTCAGGCGCCAACCGGATCGTCGTTGATTATCATCCGATCGGCATCTGCGTGCTCATAACGCCCTGGAATTTCCCCGCCGCCATGGCGACACGCAAGATCGCGCCGGCGCTGGCCGCCGGCTGCACCGTCATTCTGAAGCCCGCCAGCGAGACGCCCCTGACCGCCTACGCGCTCGCCGCGCTGTACGAGGAGGCGGGTGTGCCTCCCGGCGTCGTCAATGTGCTCACCACTTCGAACCCCGGACCAGTGACCTCCGCCATGCTCGCCGACCCGCGCGTCCGGAAGCTATCCTTCACCGGTTCGACCGGCGTGGGTCGTGTTCTGCTGGCCAAAGCCGCCAAGCACGTCATCTCATGCTCGATGGAACTCGGCGGCAACGCCCCGTTCATCGTCTTCGATGACGCCGATCTGGACGCGGCCCTCGACGGCGCGATGGTCGCCAAGATGCGAAACGCCGGCGAGGCCTGCACGGCAGCCAACCGCATCTACGCGCAGGCCGGCATCCATGACGCTTTTGCCGAAGGTCTGCGCCAACGCATGGCCGCGCTCAAGCTCGGTTCAGGCACCGACCCGGACACCGAATGCGGTCCGATGATTACCAGGAAGGCCGTCGACAAGATCGATCGGCTGGTCAAGGACGCGGTCGCCCGTGGGGCCAGGATCCTGTGCGGCGGCGCGGTCGCCGACGACAAGGGCTATTTCTATCCGCCGACCGTCCTTCGGGACGTGCCCGCCAATGCCGAGATGGCGCAGGAGGAGATATTCGGTCCGGTGGCCCCGATCAGCCGCTTCGAGAACGAGGACGAAGTCATCGCGCGCGCCAACGACACGGAATACGGCCTTGCCGCCTACATCTACACGCGTGATCTGGCCAGGGGCATGCACGTGGCATCGAAGATCGAAACGGGCATGGTCGCGCTCAATCGCGGCCTGATGTCGGATCCGGCGGCACCTTTCGGCGGCGTCAAGCAGAGCGGCCTTGGCCGCGAAGGCGGACAGAAGCACGGCATTGCCGAGTTCATGGAGGCGAAGTACATCGCCGTGACCATGTGAACGGGCACCCCATGCAGAATGATCCTTTCCGCATCCGCGACCACGTCGCCGAGTTCGACGACATCGTCGCCGAGATCGTTCGTCGCAGCACGGAGGTGCGCGCAACAATACCGATGGTTGCCGACATCGCCTATGGAGCGGATGCCACCGAGATCATCGACCTGTTCTTTCCGGAGGGCAAACGCGACCGCCTGCCGGTCCATGTGTTCATCCATGGCGGCTACTGGCGCATGTTCTCCAAGCGCGACTATTCCTATGTCGCCGAGACGGTGACGCGCGCCGGCGCAATCGCGGTCATCGTCGATTATGCGCTGATGCCGGCTGTGAGGATGGCCACGATCGTCGACCAGGTGCGGCGCGCCAAAAGCTGGGTGCTCGACCATATCGGCGATCACGGCGGCGATACCGAGCGCCTGACCGTGAGCGGACATTCAGCCGGCGCCCAACTTGCGACGATGCTTTTCAATGACGACGGCCGGACTTCGACAATCAAAGGCGCGTTGCTGCTTGGCGGTCTCTACGACCTGAAGCCCCTTCAGACCTCTTTCCTTGCCGCCGAGATCGCGATAACGGACGAGGACGCAGCCAGGTTCTCGCCGCTCACCCGCCGTTTCGATCCGTCGGTGTCGGTCGAGATCGCTGTCGGCACCGATGAAACGCCGCCATTCCACAGCCAGGCCGAGGCGTTTACGCGGCATCTGAAGGAGCAGGGACTACAGGTCTCGCAGACCGCCCTTCCTGGAGCCAATCACATGAGCAGCGTTCTCGACCTCGGCTTGGCCGGCACCGAGGCGGCAACCATGCTGACAAACCTGGTTTCCGGCTGAGGCCATTGGCGTTCCGTCAAAAGCTGGCACTTTCAGCTGTCACCCGCGTCCCGAGCGCTTTACCTGTCTCCATCGGATCTGCTCTCACCGCGCGGGGTTGGAAACGATCGCTCATGCGATGCCAGCGCCAGCTGGCTGAGCATGACGAATTGACGGACATCCACCGGCCGCGCAACGAGGGCGTCGAGCTTCCCGAACAGCGGCATCAGATGTGGCATGGAGAGGTGCCTGTCGAGATCGTCCTTCGAACGCCAGTTCTCGTAAAACATGAATACGCAGGGGTCAGCCGGGTCGACATGGAAGTCGTAGTTGATGCAGCCCTCCTCGGCACGTGTCGGTTCGACGAGGCCCGACAGGATTCTTTGCAGTTCATCGCGGGTTTCGGGTTTGGCAACCACGGTGCCGATGACCGTATAGGGAACCGTCATCTCATTTCCTCCCCTGGCTGAGTGCAACAGCAAGGATGATGATGGCGCCGCGCGCGATTAGCTGCTGGCTGAACTCCAACCCCATCAGAATCAGGCCGTTATTGATGAGGCCGATCATCAGCGCGCCGACAATTGTCCCGATCACCGTGCCGGAGCCGCCGAACAGGCTGGTGCCGCCAAGCACCGCCGCGGCTATCACCGACAGTTCGTCGCCTTGGCCGAGTTGGAAGCGCCCCGATTGCAGCCGGCCGGCGTAAAGCATTCCGGCCAGCGCCGCCGCCATGGCCGAGATGGTAAGCACGCGGAACTTGACCGACTTGGTGTCGATGCCGGAATAACGCGCCGCGATCTCGCCGCCGCCGGTGGCCAGCACGCGGCGGCCAAAGCTCGTTCGCCTCAAAACGACGTGGCCGACGGCTCCCAGCACCAGCATCCAGATCAGCAGCACCGGCACCGGCCCGACATTGCCGCCGCCGAAGATCCAGGAGTAGCTCTTCGAGATGATCGGCACCGCAGCCGTATCGCTGATCCACATTGCGGTGCCGGTAGCGATGCCCATCATAGCCAACGTGGTAAGGAAGGATGGAATTCCGACCCGCGTCGTCAACAGGCCGTTGAAGGTGCCGACGACGGCGCCTGTGGCGAGCCCCGCCATCACACCGGTGATCGGTCCGCCGGCGTCGATCGCCATCGCCGTCGTCACCGAGGCGAGACCCGCGACGGCACCAACGGACAGGTCGATCTCGCCTGCCGACAGAACATAGGTCATGGCGATCGCCATCACCGCGATCATCGCCGTCTGCCGCACGATGTTGAGCAGGTTGTTGAGGTTGAGGAAGCCCTTGTCGAACAACGTTATCGCGAAAATGATGAAGATGACGACGAAACCGATGTAGATGATGTTCTGCCGCCAGTTGGTGAGCCCAAGCCTCGCTGCCAGCGAGGACTGGGACGCGGCAGCCTGACTAGTGGACATGTATTCCTCCCTGGCTCTTGCTCAGCGCTTTCTGGATGACGATCTGCAGCTTGCGCTCGGCCGCCTGGAGTCGCGCAACCGGATCGTTCTTTGGCGCCGAGGGATCGTCGAGATCGGCGCGGCTGACATCGTTCACGACGCGCCCCTCGGAGACGACGATGATACGGTCGCAGGCCGACAGCATCTCGGACAGCTCCGACGAGATCATGATGATTGCCTTGCCGGCGTTGGCGAGCTGGCGAACCAGCAGGATGATTTCCGACTTCGAACCGATATCGATGCCGGAGGTCGGCTCGTCGAGGACCAGGATCTCCGGATTCCTCGAAAGCCATTTGCCGATGACGACCTTCTGCTGGTTGCCGCCCGAAAGTGTGCGCACCGGGCTGTCGCGCGATGCAGTCTTGATCCGCAGCTGGGCGATCTGGCGATCAGTCAGCTCGCGCATCTTTTTCGTCGACACAAAGGCCTTGCTGCTCAACTGGTCGAGCACGGCGAGCGTCATGTTGGAGGCGACCGAATGCTCCGCGATGACGCCCTGCCGTAGCCGATCCTCCGGCACCAGCGCCACACCGGCCTCGATGGCGTCACTTGGTCTGGCGATCGCCACCGGCTCGCCGGCAATGCGGATCTCGCCTTCGACGATCGGATCTATGCCGGCGATGACGCGCGCGATCGCCGACCGCCCGGAGCCCAGCAGCCCGGCTAGGCCGACCACTTCGCCGCTGTGGACGACGAAGCTGACGTTCTTCGGTTTCTCCACCCCTGAAACACCGTCGAGCTCAAGCAGCGGCGCCCCGACATTCGATTCGCCGCGTACCACGTCGGACAGACCACGCGAGCGTTTGCCGACAATATGCTCAATCATCGTTTCGATCGGCAGTTCCGACATCGGCGCGGTGATGACGTTGCGGCCATCGCGCAAGATCGTGGCGCGGTCGGCGATGCGGGCTATCTCGTCCATGCGGTGCGAGACATAGATGATGGCGACGCCTTCCGATCTCAGTTTGCGCAGGAAGGCAAACAGCCGCTCGACATCGGATACCGCCAGCGCCGTCGACGGTTCATCCAGGACCAGCACTTTCGCATTCTGCGAGATCGCCTTGACGATCTCCGTCAACTGCCGTTGGCCGGCGCCGAGATTGCCGATCGTCGCTTTCGGATCGACCTCGACCTGCAGCATGTCGAACAGGTCCTTGGCGCGCTTTTCGGCGGTGCGATCGTCGATCAGGCCGAACGCGACCTTGGCTTCGCGGGTCAGGAAAACATTCTGCGCCACGGTCAGCGTGGGGATGAGGCTCATTTCCTGGAAGATCATGGCGATGCCCGCCCGCCTTGAAGCTTCGGGCGAGATTTCGGCGAGTGGCTTGCCATCGACTAGAATGGTACCGGTGTCCGGCACATGAACGCCGTTCAACACTTTCAGGATGGTCGACTTACCGGCACCATTGCCACCGAGCAATGCGTGGATTTCGCCTTTCTCTACCCGCAGGTCGACATCGACCAGCGCCTTGACGCCGCCGAAGGATTTGGTGACGCCTTTCATTTCCACCGCATGAACAGGCGCCGCGATTGTCATGGTCGGACCTTGGTCCACTGGCCGGATTGGCCGGATTCGATCAGCGCGTCGGCCACCCGCTCGGTCTTGTAGCCATCCTCGAAATTGGGCAAGGGCTGCTTGCCCGAAACAATAGCCGAGAAGAAATCGAAACACTCCACGATCTTGGTTTCGGAATAGCCGATGCCGAGCGCCGGGATTGGCCACAGACCCGACCCATAGGGGTGCGCCGGACCGGAATAGACGGACCTGAAGCCGCGTGCATCCGCAGGATCATCGGCAAACATCACCTGCAATTCGTCGCGCCGTTCGTAGTTGAAAGCAATGGAGCCTTTGGTGCCGTGGATCTCGAAAGTGATGAAATTGTTGCGGCCATAGGCGTTGCGGGTCGCCTCCAGCGAACCGATCGCGCCGTCGGCGAATTTCAGCAGCGTCATCACCTCGTCGTCGACGTCGACCTCAGCCCGCTCGGTATCGGTATTCCTCTCTGCCGCGCCGAGCCTGTCGAGATTGCCGCGTTGGATCGGTCGCGTTTTGTTGTAGGTGCGCACCAACGCGCTGACCTCGGCGATCTCGCCGACCAGATAACGGGCAAGGTCGACGACATGGGTGCCGATGTCGCCGATCGAGCCGGACCCGGCGATCTTCCTCTGAAAGCGCCAGGACAGAGGCGAATCCGGATCGGCCGACCAGTCCTGCAGATAGGTGCCGCGGAAGTTGAGAATCTTACCGATGCGGCCTTCCTCTATGTACTGGCGGGCAAGCGCCACTGCCGGCGTGCGACGATAGTTGAAGGCAACCATGTGGATGACGCCGGCTTTGTTCACCGCGTCGAGCATGGTCTTTGCCTCGTCGCCGCCGCGCGCCAGCGGCTTTTCGCAGATGATGTGCTTGCCGGCTTCAGCGGCCGCGATCGCGATCGCGGCATGGCTGTCGTTCGGGGTGACGATGTCAATGACGTCGATGTCGGATCGCGTCACCACCGAACGCCAGTCAGCGGATGATTCCTCGAATCCGTAGCGACGGCGGCCTTCGTCGGCCAGTGCCTCGGTGATGTCGACCACCACCTTGCGCACGGGGATGGCGGGGGCGGGCCAGAAGAACATCGGCATCGTCGCATAAGCGAGCGCATGGGCTTTACCCATAAAGCCGCCGCCGATCATCGCCACGTTGAGCGTCTTGGTCATGATGGTCTCCTGTCGAATTGAGAAGAGGTGCGGCCGGCTGGGAGTGCGCCGGCCGCAGGGCGCGCTACATGCTGCCCTTGATCTTGTCGGTCGCCTCGGCGTGATAGACGGCTTTCCAACCCTCGAGCAGCGTGTCCTTGGTGACGGGCAGCGCCGGCAAGGCGACGAAGGCCGGAGCCTCCTTGCCGAGCAGACCGTAGCCTGCGAGCAGGGCTTCGGTGACGCCCTGGTCAAACGGACGCTGGGCGCCCAGGCCCTTCACGAAGCCCCCGCCCGCCATATTGATTGCGACGTTCTCGCCGAGGTCGCAGGTGGTGATGACAAGGTCGTCGCGACCAGCGGTGCGGGCCGCCGAGATGACGCCTTCGGCCGGCACGTCCCACACCGCCCAGATGCCGTTGATGGCAGGGTTGGAAGTGAGGATGGCCGATGCCGCCTTTTCGGCGTCGCCGGTGAAGTCCGGGCCGCCAATGCCTTGTTCGGCGACAATCTTGATATCGGGGTAGTTGTCGGCGATCGTCTTCTTAAAGCCATCATAACGCTGTTTGGTGACAAAGAAGTCGGCGGCGTGGAAGACCAGACCAATGTCGCCCTTGCCCCCCAGCGCCTTGGCCACCAGATGCGCTGCGGCGACGCCGTTGCCATAATTGTCGGCCGAGACTACGGAGACGTAATCCTTGCCCGCGACGAAGCCGGCCGGCACGTTGTCCATGAACACCAGCTTCACGCCCTTATCGGCAACTGCCCTGTACGCGGACGCCGTCGCCGACGGGTCGGTGGGGATCGAAACGATGATCTTGGGGTTCTGGGCCATCACAGTTTCGAGGTCGGCGACCTGCTTTTCCGGCTTGAATCCGGCATCGGTCGTGGCGATCACCTCGATGCCCATCTTGCCAAACTGGTCTTTGAGGCCGGCGATCTGCGCGCGTGACCAGTCATTGCCGCCATAGTGCATGACGATCGCCGCCGTCGCCTTCATGTCCTTGATCTTGGCCAGTTCCTCCTGCGTCAGATTGACGGACGCCGCCGACGCTGGAGCTTCGCCGTTCGGCCCCTTGGAGAGCACTGTCTTCTGCAGTTCGGCGAGTGCTGAATCGGGGTCGGCGAAAGCGGGAGCTGCGGTATAGAGGCTGGCGGCCAGCAATGCCGCCGTGAACGTCCCGGCTATTGTGTTGAAACGTGTCATTTGGGTCTCCTCCCTGATGACAGGCTTGGTACCTGTCGGTTCAACTCTGCTTCAAAGCGCTCTTCAGATATTTCATGCTGAGTTCCGCCCCTTGCTTGGGGTCTGGCCAGGCATCCAGCTCGGTTGCGATCCAGCCGGAAAATCCGGTGTCCTCGAGCGCCTGGATGATCGGCTCCATATCAAGGTCGCCGCGGTCGAGCGGCGTGAAGGCGAAGGGATCGCGCTGCCAGCCCTTCAAATGCACATAGCTGATGCGCTTGCTGAATTCGCGAATCTGCGCGGCCGGATCACCGCCAGCGGCTGCCAGATGCGCGGTGTCCGGACAGAAATCGATCGCGGTATGTTTGAAAATCTCGCGAACTTCGTCGGGACCTTCGACGATGGTCGACAGATGCGGGTGATAGTGCGCGCGCAAGCCCGCCTTGGCTGCGATGTCGATGACCTTGTCGAGCGCCGCGCCGAGGCGCTTGAAATCATCTGGCTGCCGGCCTTTGGCTCGCTTGGCGCCACCGCCGACGACCAGATGCTCGCCGCCGAGTTCGGCCACGGCAGCCGCTCCGCGTTCGATCCGCGCCAACTCCTCGCCAAGGATATCGTCGAAGATAAAGTTGGCACCGGAGTAGCCGGCCACGAGCACGACGCCGGACTGGTCCAAGGCAGCGCGCAGCGCGCCATTGCGTCCTTGATAGTCGAGGAGATTGCCGTCGAAGAGTTCTGTTCCGGTATATCCGGCCGATCCAATGTCGCGGATCGCCTGCTCCATGTCACCGAAGGTGCGATAGGTAAGCTGGGTGATCGAAGTGACGCCGACGGCGTTGCCACCGAGCGCACCCCAGCAATTGGCGTGATAGGCCAGTTTCACCGGCATCTCGTATCCTCCCTGCCTGTAGCCGATGCATCACCGCGCGCAGCGCGGGGCCGGCATCTTTGGCTGGAGAAGAATTCGGACAACGGACGTGCGACATCCTTCGCCTTCGCGAGGGCTGTCGACGTTAGGAGCCCTCCTCCGAGCCTGGCTGATACTTATGCCCGCCTTTCGCCGCTCGTCAATCATTAAAATGCAAAAGTCGGCATACTTTTGTTTGTAAAATACATAAGTTCCTGCTTGATCCGTAAATGAGGCCACGGTACCCATGGCTAACGGCGTGATGACCCTGAGCCGGCAGCGATAGAGATCGGGAGATGAGCCTCGGCAAGACTATGGACGAGCGCAGCGCCACAGACCCCGTACAGTCGGACCAACCGCGCCGCGCCGCCGGCCGGCCGCGTGCCAGCGAATCCGCGCATGGCAGCTTGGCCACGCTGCTCAACCTTATACGGACCGAGGCGGCAACGACCCGCCAGGAGCTAGAGAACCAGTCGGAACTGGGGCGCGCCGTCGTCACGGATCGTCTCGCCACGCTGCTTCGGCTAGGGCTGATAGAAGAAGGCGAACTCGGCCCGGCGATCGGCGGACGCGCACCACGCCATGTCCGCTTCCGGCCGCGCATTGGCATGATCCTGGCCGCCGTGCTCGATCATTCCTCGCTGGCAGTCGGTGTATCAGACCTGTCCGGCCGCCTGCTGGCCGAACATCACGAAGCGGTGGAACTGGCCGCAGGTCCCGAGCCGGTGGTCCAGCGGCTAGCAACGCTGTTTGCCTGGATGCTGGAAGAGCATGGCAGTGAGGCCAGCATCTGGGGCATCGGGCTGGCGGTGCCCGGAGCCGTTGAGAAATGCGATGATCAGCGGCTGTTCGCGCCGGCGCTGAATGCGTTCCAGAACTGGGATGGATTCCCTTTCGTCGAGCAGTTGGCCACGCTTGTCGGCGCGCCGGTATGGGTGCGAAGCGGCGTCCAGACGATGACGATGGGCGAACTGAAGTCCGGCAGCGGCCTCGCCGACATGATCTTCGTCAAGCTCGGCCGCTCGATCAGCGCCGGCGTGGTTTCGGAGGGAGCGTTGCACCGTGGCGCGCAGGGCGCTGCCGGCATGATCGGTCATACTTTCATCGAGGGCAGAAATCTCGAAGCTGTTGCCGGCAGCGAAGCGCTCGGACGCGAGGCCCGCCAGGCGGCCGAGAGCGGGAGCAGCCCCTATCTGGCCGAGATGCTTGCGCGCGCCGGCGAAGTGACGGTCACCGACGCTGGCCACGGCGCCCAATTGGGCGATCCGTTCTGTATCGACCTTCTCGGGCGTTGCGGCCGTGCGGTCGGCGAGGTACTGGCGCCATTGGCCAATCTGCTGAACCCGTCATTGATCGTACTCGGAGGCAGCGTGGCCCAGACCGGGGACATACTGTTGGCAGCCGTACGCGAGGCGGTCTATCGCCAGTCGCATCCGATCGTCACCCGCGACCTGCGCATCGTCCGTTCGCAGATGGGCGGCTCGGCCGGACTGGTCGGCGCCGCCCAAGTCGTTGCGGAAGCACTGTTCGATGCGAAATTTCTGCAGGGGTGGATTACGCTCGGTTCACCGCGTGAGCATCCGGAATTCAAGGATTTTCTCGCGCGGGCCGCACTCGGAACCAGCGCTCGCCCGGCAAAGCCACGGCCACCGGGAGGAGCGCTTGCATAGCATCGCCAAGTCGGCCGGGCCGCGTGAACCTGGGGAGGGTTGAGGAATGGCGATCACCGGCCTTGGGCCGCATGGCGAACGGGCGGTTCCAGCCGACCAGGTCGGGTTGTCGAATGCCGACGCCGATCTCGCCCGCAACCGGCGCTTCTCGGTCGCCATCGTTCTCCACACCACCAAGAGCGACTGGGCTAAGGAGGAATTGGCCGGGATCGTCACCACGCTTGGCCGCTACGGAGCGGCGGTGGTCGAGGTCGTCGACTGCGGCTTCGACATCGAGCGGCAAATTTCGGAACTGAAACGGCTGGCCGGCGAAGCCGTGGATGCGGTGGTCTCCATTCCAATCGGCAGCAACCGTGCCGCCGACGCGCATCGTGCAATATCGGCGGCCGGAAAGAAGCTGTTGCTGCTCGACAATGCCCCAACCGGCATGCTGCCCGGCAAGGATTACGTCAGCGTTGTTTCCAGCGACAATTTCGGTCTCGGTCAGATCGGCGCAGAACTCCTGGCGCCACATATACCACAGGGCGGAAAGGTCGGCGTTCTGGCCTATGGCATCGATTTCTTCGCGACGCATGAGCGCGAGATTGCTTTCCGAAAATGGATGGCTGCTCGACGTCCCGACCTGACGCTGGTTCGCGGCAAGTTTGCCGACGTGTCGCAAGCGAGAGCCGCGACCGCCGACTTGCTGCAGGCCAATCCGGAGCTCGCCGGACTGTTTGCCGTCTGGGACGTGCCGGCAATCGCTGCCGTCGCGGCGATCCGCGATGCGGGCAAGGCTATTCCGGTGACGACAGTCGACCTCGGCAACGACGTCGCCACGGACCTCGTTGGTGGAGGCCTGATCAAGGGCATCGCCGCGCAACTGCCTCACGATCAGGGCGTTGCTACGGGCATTGCCACAATTCTCGGCCTGCTCGAACGCCAGCCGCCGGCCTGGATCGCGCTTCCCGGGCTCAGTGTCACGGCCAGCAATGTAGTAGAAGCCTATCAAGTCGTCTGGCGCACACCAGCGCCCGCCGCCTTGCTAATGGCGCGCAAGCCACGAAACAGCCTGCCTTGACCGACAATGTCGTCTTCGCGAGGGACCGCGCGGCAAAGAGCAACGGCACGCTGATCACAAGCGGTCCGCGTCTCGTCGGCGCCATCATGGCGTCAAATGTTTGCCTGGGCATCCGCAAGCAGGAGCCCGAGCTTCAGGCGATCCTCAACAAGGCGCTCGGCGAGATGGCCGCGGACGGTACGCTCGCGCAGATGTCGAAGAAGTGGTTTGAAGTGGGCTTGAGCCCGAAGAGCTAAAACAATTCCAGGAAAAGTGTAGAGCGGTCTTCCCGGAAAAGCGTGTAGCGCTTTCCCTGGAGAATTGCATAAAAGTGATAGAGCGCTTCGTCATTTCCATCGAACGATGAACCGCTTTAGGATATCGAGCCGCGCGCCGCTCGGCGCCGCAGCTATTGCGAGGCGGACATTCGGCCGCAGGTTCTGCGAAAACTCAGCTGGATACGGCCGTGATCTGGGCGGCCTTGTCGGCGCGCAGCAGCATGCCGAAGAGGTCGCGTGGCTCATCCGGGTCCGCCAGCAGATCGAGCTCCTCGTAGAGGCCGGTGCGCTGAAGCTGGTCGCGGACGTAGCGCAGCGCGGAAAAGTCCTCGATCGCAAAGCCGACGGAATCGAACAAGGTGATCTGGCTGGCATCCCGGCGGCCGGCGGCCTTGCCGGTCATCACTTGCCACAACTCCGTCACGGGATGGTCCGGCTCGAGTTGCTGGACTTCACCCTCGATGCGCGACTGCGGCGGGTATTCGACGAATATGTCGGAGCGCAGCAGAATATCGCGATGCAATTCCGTCTTGCCGGGGCAATCGCCGCCGACGGCATTTATGTGCACGCCCGATCCGACCATGTTGTCCGTCAGGATGGTCGCGGAGCGTTTGTCGGCGGTGACCGTCGTGATGATGTGAGCCCCTTCCACCGCCTCCTGCGCCGAAGCGCAGATCGCGATGTCGAAATCGAACCCCGCAAGGTTTTTCGCGCACTTCAAGGATGCCGACCGATCGATGTCATAGAGGCGAAGCCTGTCGATGCCGAGCAGGGCCTTGAAGGCGATGGCCTGGAATTCCGACTGGGCGCCATTGCCGATGATTGCCATGCAGTCCGTCGCATTGGGAGCAAGGTATTTGGCCGCGACGGCCGACGTCGCCGCCGTGCGCAACGCGGTCAGGATGGTCATTTCCGAAAGCAGCATCGGATAGCCATTGCCGACATCGGCCATCACGCCGAACGCCGTCACGGTCTGGCGCCCGTCGCGCGTGTTTTTTGGATGACCGTTGACATACTTGAAGCCGTAGAGCTGTCCGTCGCTCGTAGGCATCAGTTCGATGACGCCGTCGATGCTGTGCGAAGCGATGCGCGGGGTCTTGTCGAACAATTCCCAGCGTCGGAAATCCTCTTCGATATAGGCAGCGAGATCGATGAGAAAGCGATCGATGCCGACGGCAAGAACCAGCTTCATCATGTGATCGACGCTGACGAAGGGCACGATGTTCAGACGGGGGGTCACAGTTCAATAACTCCGTGTGGGACGGTCCATGATCCGCCGGCCCATCAGGCTCGCGGTCAGGTCCACGAGAAGGGTTGCGGTGCGGTTGCGTTCGTCGAGTGCGGGATTGAGCTCGACCAGGTCGAGGCTGGTGACGAGATGGCTGTCGTGCAACATCTCCATCACCAGATGAGCCTCGCGGAAGGTGGCGCCGCCCGGCACGGTGGTGCCCACGGCAGGCGCGATCGAAGGGTCGAGAAAATCGACATCGAGGCTGACATGCAGCATGCCGTTTTCGGCACTGACCCGCTCGAGAAAGGCGCGAAGCAGCGGGGCCATGCCGTATTCGTCAATCATCCGCATGTCGTGCACGGTGACGCCCGCCTTGCGTAGCGCTTCGCGCTCCGCCGGATCGACGCTGCGGATGCCCAGTGTGCAGATACGGGCCGGATCCACGCAAGCCGCCAGGCTGGGGAAGTAGCCTTCGAAGCCGGGTTGCCCGCTGGCATAAGCCAGCGGCACGCCATGCAAATTCCCGCTGGTCGTGGTGTCGAGCGTGTGAAAATCAGGATGTGCGTCGAGCCACAGCACGAACAGCGGGCGGCCGGCTTCCGCCGCCCGGCGGGCGATACCGGCCAGCGTGCCGGCGGAAATGCTGTGGTCGCCACCAAGGAAGATCGGCATGGCGCCGGCGCTGGCTGCATAGGCCGCCTCGGTAATCGCCGCCGTCCATGCGACGATTTCCGGCAGCGCCTTCAAGGCGGCATTGCCGTGGCTGATCGGGCGCAGATCGGCAGAGGCGACGGTGCCAAGGTCGGCCAGCGTATGCCCGAGTTCAGTGAGCGCTGCCGCCAGGCCTGCGGTACGCAGCGCACTAGGCCCCATCTCGCAACCCATCCGGCCCGAGCCGACCTGGATCGGTGCCCCGACGATCGTACAATGCATCCGTATTTCCCCGCGCGTTTTCTAGGCCTCATTGGAGCGCGGATAACTGGCAGGATGAACATATCAAATTGGCAAATTTGTCGAAATGGGCTATCAAAATGGAATGATTTGATTGCATTCTGAGCCATGGATCAGCTTGACGAACAGCTCATCACGCTTTTGCGGCATGACGCGCGGCGCAGCATCTCGGACCTTGCCATGGATGTCGGCGTCTCGCGGGCAACGGTCAGGTCTCGCATAGAGCGTCTTGAAAAAGCCGGCGCGATCATCGGGTATACCGTCATCCTGCGAGCCGATGCCGTCGACCAGCGAGTACGCGGCATCATGATGGTGGAAATCGAAGGGCATGCCGCCGATCGTGTGATCCGCGCTCTTGGCGGCTTCTCGGAGGTTTCGACGATCCACACCACCAACGGCCGATGGGATCTGGTGATAGAACTGGGGACGCAGACACTGACCGAATTCGACGCCGTGCTGCGGCGCATCCGCCTGATCCCCGGCATTACCGGCAGTGAGACCAGCCTGTTGTTGGCGACACCCCGGAGCACCAAGGCGCGGCTTTGATCGCTGTCTGCGAAAAGCCTGGCTGGCCAAACCGGCAGTGCTGCCCCTATGTCGTTGTGCAGCGCAACCCTAATGAGCTCGGACTTGCTCAACCTGTAACCTCCAGCGGGGCGCGGACCTCGCTGAGAGGAACAGAGCTGCGTGAGCGGCGAGATCTGTCTTCGACCCGCGTCAAAGCCGGTCTCGTCCTAATGATGGTGGCCTTCCGGCTCGGCCGTCTTGAACGGCAGGATCTGTTCCCTGCCCTTCGAGATTAGATGAGCCTCGCCTCGAACTCGTGCGGCGACATCGCCCTGACGCTGGGCGCCACCGTTACATGAACCGACGATGATAGAGCGCGGTGCGCCTCAAACTTGATCATGCCGCATCGACTGCGGGCGCACTCAAAACCCCGTGCGGCAAAGGTTTTCAAGATCCGCCTTTGCTATTCCCTCGAGGCCGAGCGCAGGAAGAATATCGTTATCTCCCCTGAGATCGCGACCGTAAGCCGCCGATAATATCGAAACTCCAGACTCGTGGAGCGTCGCCGGTTTCTCGGTGATCTTACCCAACAATACGGTCGGCAGCAGTCCGAACGGAACATCCTCGAGAATGTAGCGGCTTTCGATTGTTGTCGGACCAAAGCCGCCACGGCCTTGACGATCCATCTCCTGGTTCATCTCCGAAACGGTTCCCTTCGGAACATGAAACGACAATGAAAAATGCTCCTGGACGGTGCGAACCGCGATACCAAAATGGGCCGCGATGGCTAGCCGTTCGGCATCCAGAGCCTCGATAAGGCGGCCAGCGGCAGGGGTGACGTTTCCCCCCTGGCTCCATTGCTCGGCTTTTTCCATGCGTGTCAGGTTGAGGAGGGCAATTCCCAAGTGGTTTTGCGGATTGAGGTTGCTGAGCGCGATCGCAAGCATGCCGTCGCGCTTGACGAAACGATCACCAAATAGGCTCGTGCAAAATCCGTATCCTTCATCCTGAGCTTTGAAAGGCAGCGTCGCGACATCAAGCTTCTGGCGAATGGTGGTGACATGGACCTCGGTTGGCCCGAGTTGCCGCCCGGTCAACAGTGTTGTGCCCCAAAGAACGATTGGCAAGCTGACCTTGCGCTCCGCCAACCGCTTGGAGAGATACAGTGCCCCGAACGAACAATGCGAACTGATGATGACCGGAATTCCATCGATCAGATGGGGGGCGGCAGCATCCATCACCATCCTGTGGCCGTAAGCCGGAAGTGCAATCACCACCACGTCCGCGTTGGCGATGGCATCCTTGCAATCCTTGGCGATGCGCACGGGTACCGTCGCCGCGATATCCCCCGTCGCTTTCAACAATTCGCCGGTAGCCAACGCCCTGGTGCGCTGTCCCGACGGTGACCAAAGCATTGGCGAATGCCCCGATCCTGCCAAATAGGCGGCAAGGCCATAAGCAATTGCTCCGGCGCCCAGAATACTCACGCGCATAATATTCCTCCTGTCGCAGGCCTTGTGGTTCGAGAATCCTTGCCGCCGTCACCTGAATTCTTTCTTCAGGAGGCTTCGCAAGCTGGAGCCGCGTCTGACGTCCCTGTCCGCCTCCGACCCGGATTCTGGCGCTGAAGCCGGCATATGCACAAAGCCCGTAACGAACATTCGTTTCCGCTTGACATATATCAAAAACGAATGAGACGATGTCAATCATACGGATTACGCATGTAGGAGAAACATGGAAACCCGGGACCTTCAGACCTTCCTTGCGGTTGCTGCCAGCGGCAGTATCACCAGGGCGGCTGACATGCTCGGGCGTTCCCAGCCTGCGGTGACGCGCACCATTCAGGAGCTCGAGGCCGAACTTGGCTTCGAATTGCTGCATCGGATCGGTCGACGGGTGCAGTTGTCTGAAGAAGGAGTCGCGTTCGAGGAGGAAGCACGACGCCTGCTGATGTCCTTCACCGAACTCGCAGCGCGGGCCAAGATGATCGCCGCCGGCAGAGGGCGAATCCTGCAGATCGTCACCACCTCCGCGATCGGCACCGGCTTGATCCCTACGGCCTTGGCTGAACTCCAAGGTGCCGAGCTTCCGCACGAGACGCATCTCGGGCAGTTCCTTCCCTCGACCGTCGCTCAGGAAGTGCGCAGCGGACGTGCCGAGGTCGGGTTTTCAAGCCTGCCGCTCGATACGCCCGGTCTGGATGTCCTGCGGCTCTATTCGGCGCCTGATGTTGCTGCCGTGCGGGAGGATGATCCGCTGGCCGAACTAGATGTCATACCGCTTTCCGCTTTTGCCGGCCGCCGCGTCGCCACGTTGCTCAACCCGCTGCGTTTCCAGTTGCATGTCTCCAAGGCGTTGGCGGCCAGGGGCATCGACACCGGGCCAGTAATCCGCACGAATACCGCCTATGGCGCGTTGCAGATCGTACGCCGGACTGGTGTTGCGGCTGTCATCGATCCCCTCACCGCCTATGGCGTGGGCTTGCCTGGGGTCGTCATCCGCCCGATCGACGTAACCGTCCTCTTTTATTGGGGTGTTGTGGCTGGCGAAAAACGCCCCCTTCGTCCAGTCGCGCAGGCGTTGGTGGATGCGGTCGAGGCGGTGGCTGAACGGTCGATCGTTGGCTTCAAGAAACTCGATCCGACCCTGGCCGGCCAATTGGTGGCCGATCCTGCCTCCGGCACAAATCACGGAACGGGAATATGAAGCACACCCCCAGTTCGCACCCCCCGAGAGGTCTAGCCGCGCTTGAAGCACAACTTGCTCAGGACCTCGATTTTCTCGAACTGCCTGCCAAGCCATGGGTTCCCGCGCGTTCGCGCGATGGCGTGCCGGTCCGTGACGTCGTTGTGATCGGCGCCGGCATGTGCGGACTTGCTGCCACCGCAAAGCTGGTGCTGACGGGGATAACCAATGTCGTCGCCTATGACGCGGCTCCGGCCGGCTTCGAAGGGCCATGGATAACGTTTGCCCGCATGCAAACGCTCCGGTCGCCGAAAACGCTGCACGGTCCGTCGCTCGGTCTGCCGCAACTCACATTCCGCGCCTGGTTCACGGCACAATGGGGCGTCGAGGCATGGCGGTCGCTGGACAAAATCCCCAAAGGCCAGTGGATGGACTACCTGGTCTGGTACCGGAACGTGCTTGGTCTGCCAGTACGCAACAGCGTGCGCATGACAGGCGTTGCAGCCGTTGGCGATCTGATTGCGATCGATGTCGAGGGCGCGGAAACCGGCCGGGTTCTCACCCGTCGTCTCGTTCTAGCCACCGGTCGGTCCGGTCTCGGCGGTTTTGCCGTGCCCGATTTCCTCAGGGGCATCGATCGCTCCTATTGGGCCCATTCTGCCGACGACATCGATTTTGATGCACTGAAGGGCAAGCGTGTGGCGGTTATCGGCGCCGGCGCCTCTTCGATGGACAATGCCGCGACGGCGCTCGAGGCGGGCGCCGGTTCAGTCGACATGTTGATCCGGCGCAAGGAAATGCCGCGCATCAACAAGCTGACCGGGATCGGCAGCCAGGGTGTCATCCTCGGCATGTATCATTTGCCTGACGCCTGGAAGTGGAGATTCTTCGACTACACCGCCTCGACCCAGACGCCGCCGCCGCGTTCATCGACGCTTCGCGTGTCTCGTCATGCGAATGCCCGCTTCTTTCTCGACTGCGGCGTGGTCGCAGTGAAGGAAGATGCCGGAGGCCTTCTGGTCGAAACCACGCAAGGACCGATGCGCTACGATTTCATGATCGCTGCGACCGGCTTTTCAAATGACTTCAGTGGTCGCCCGGAATTCGCTGCCCTCGCCCCACACATTCGCACCTGGTCGGATGGTCGATATACGCCGGACATGGGGCCGCCGCGCGCAGGCATGTTGGAGGCACCGGATCTCGGCCCCGCCTTCGAATTCCGCGAGCGCGTCCCCGGTTCCTGCCCGATGCTGGCGCATGTCCACTGCTTCAACGACGCCGCCATGCTGACCCATGGCAAGGTCTCCGGCGATATCCCGGCCGTCAGCGCCGGTGCCGACCGTCTGGTCCGCGGCATTGCCGCGTCGCTGTTCGCCGAAGATGTCGAAACCCACTTCGCCAATCTGATCGCCTATGACACCCCGGAACTTCTGGGCGACGAATGGGTCGATTCAACACCCTTGTTGCATAAGGAGGCCGCACTGTGATCGACGCAATGGACAAGGCTGCAGGTCTTTCACCGGACGATGCCCTTTTCGCTGCACGGCGGTTTCGGCCCGAATTTGTGCGAGGGGCCGAGGAATGTCGCCTCTCCGTCCTGCAGCCGGCAAACGATCAGGGGCTGGCGCCGAATTTGCGGGTCGCTCTGGCCCGTCGAATGGCAGCTCTGAATGCCGATCCCGTCCTGATGGCCGAATATGATGTGCAACTGGCTCAGCTTGGTCCCACGGAGCAGCTTCTGTCCTTGGCCCGGGGGGAAACGGATTTGAATGAACCCCTGGCGACCATCGCCCGACATGTTGACCTGATCACCCTGACGCCGAAAAAGGCGGAGGCGAGCCACATTGCCCTGCTCGCCCAAGCCGGATTGGACAACCCCCAGATTGTTGCACTCTCCGAATTGATTGCCTTCATCAACTTCCAGACCCGGGTCGCGACCGGCTTGCGATTGATGAGGCGGGCATGATTTCCTCGGTGCGCCTGAAGCCGCTGAATTGGCATCCCTATATCGCACCGGTCGAGCTATCGGAGGCAACGCCGGAACAGCTCGAAGCAATGAAGGTTACGCCGTCGGCCAAGAAAGTTTCGGAATATGTGCGCACCCTTGTGCATGATCCCGAGAGCTATCTTGCCCGCACGGTGTTGTTCAACGCGATCATGTACGTCGAGGGCGGGCTTGCCCGTCCCGACCGCGAGCTTGGCGCACTGGGTGCCTCGATCGTCAATGGCTGCAAATTCTGTGCCGTCGTTCACGCCCGCCGGCATGCAGAGCTGACCAAGAGCGATGAAGTGGTCACGGCGCTGTATCTCGACAAACCTGAAAAGCTTGGGTCGCGCGATGCGGCAATCTACAACTTTGCCCGCCGCCTGTCGGCGGCGCCGTCGGAAGCGACGGCAGACGACGTCGCCTCGCTGCGATCAGTCGGCATGAATGATGCCGAGATCATCGACCTCGTCCACGCCATAGCGATCTTCGGCTGGGCAAACCGGCTGATGCACGTCCTGGGCCATGCGGAGAGCGGGTGATGACGTTGCATCCGGTCAAGCCAGTCCGTCCCACACTTTCCGAAGGGCCAACCAGCAATGCTTGAACTCAAAGATATAAAGCTGTCTTACGGAAGCACGCAGGTCCTGAACGGCGTCAATCTCTCGGTAAAGCGGGGTGACGTGGTGTCGATCATCGGCCCCAGTGGCACCGGCAAGACCACGCTGCTGAAATGCATCAACTATCTGGCCAAGCCGTCGTCAGGAACCATCGCGTTCGATCAGATTCGGATGGACTACCAGCGTGCCGACAAGGCCGCTGTCCAGGCGATCCGGTTGAGGACGGCGATGGTCTTTCAGCAGTTCAACGTCTTCAAGAACATGACGGTCCTCCAGAACGTGATGGATCCGCTCGTTGTGGTGCAGCGCAAATCCAGGGAAGAGGCGCGGGAAATCGCGCTCAGAGAGCTCGATCGGGTCGGTCTCTCGTCGAAGCGAGACAGCTATCCATCCCAGCTCTCGGGCGGCCAGCTCCAGCGCACCGGCATCGCACGCGCGCTGGCGGTGCGTCCTGACGTCATCCTCTTCGATGAGCCTACGTCATCGCTGGACCCTGAACTTGTCGGTGAAGTTTTGAAGGTGATCAAGGATGTCACGTCGTCAGGGATCACGTCGCTGCTTGTGACCCACGAGATGCAATTCGCAAAGAACATCTCGAACCGGATCGTTTTCATGGACCGTGGCGTGGTTGCCGCCGACGGCAGTCCGGCTGAAATCTTCGACGCGCCTTCCAGTCCACGACTGGCTCAATTCCTGCAGTCAGAACTCGCTTTTCAATAGCTCAACAAGAAGGGAACCCAAGAAATGTCTGCAATCACATCCGGTTTTTCCCGCCGCTATGTCCTGGCCGTCGCTGGTGGCATCGCAATTGCCCTTGCAACCGCGGGGACCAGCTATGGTCAGACCGTCCGGACGGTCAAGATCGCGACGTCTGCCGAATCCAAGCCGCTGGCCTGGGGCGCCATCGGCGTCGAACCGCAAGGCTATGAGCCCGATCTTCTGAGGGCGATCAATGCGAAGCTGCCGCAGTACAAGTTCGAAATGGAAGGTGTGTCCGACATCGCCCAGGAAACCGGCCTTGCCACCGGGAAGTACGACATCGCCGTAGGTGGCTACTACAAGTCGCCCGAGCGAGAGAAGCAATTCATCATTCCAGAGAACCCGATGGGCGCCAGTCTGATGAAAATCTACAGCAAGAAAGACAGCGGCATAAAGGAAATGAAGGACCTGGTCGGCAAGAGGATCGTTCCGACCACGGCAGGTGGCGGAACCTACAAGTTCATCATGAACTGGCAGAAAGAGAATCCGCAATATAAGCTCGACGTCACGGCATCGAGCGCCGGGATCCCCTACCCGAACCGCCTGGATGAAGTTCAGAACGGCAAGTTCGACGCATTGGTTCTACCGTCTAACCTCGGTGAGCAGGCGGTCATCGACAACAAGAAGCTCGATATCGTCGCATCCGATCCGGTCTACAGCAACAACACGTACATGCTGATTCACCGGTCAGCGGAAAACAAGATCCTGGCCGAGGACGTCAACAAGGTGCTCAAGGAACTGAAGGACGACGGCACGATCGACAAGCTCTCGCAGAAGTGGTTCGGCGAGGACATCGTGAAATACATGAAGTAACAAGGCGTCCTCAGCTGCATCTGGATAGCCGGCGTTGAGGCAGAACTGCAAGAAGGAGTGTTCCAAGTGGACGTTTCTGCTATAATTCCCGAGTTGCTCTCGGCGTTGCCGCTGACGCTGGCCATCACTTTTACGGCCCTCATTGCTGGGTTCTACCTAGCTCTCCTTGCGACAACACTCCGGGTCCGCAGGGTGCCAGTGATCAGTCACCTGGCGGATCTCTACGTATCCTATGCCCGGAGTGTTCCCGTCGTCCTCCAATTGTTCGTTGCGTTTTACGGGCTTCCCTTGTTGGTAATCCTGTTCGGCTCCGAAGATTTTTTCTCGCCGACGATCGCCGCGATGGTGGCATTAAGCTTTTATCACGGCGGCTACCTGTCAGAAGTCCTGCGACCTGCATATCTGGCCGTCGATCGCGGCCAGCATGATGCGGCAGACAGTCTTGGATATACCTTTCGCCAGAAAATCACGCGGGTCATCGGGCCACAAGCAGTGCACTTCGCATTGCCGGGCTACGGGAACTCCGTCATCTACCTGATCCATAACGTTGCGCTGGTGATGTACATCGGGGCGGCGGATGTCATGGCGACCGCGCATTTGATCATGGAGCGCGACTATAATCAGTACCAGTTCGAAACCTATCTCGTGCTGGCGGTCATCTATTCGGTGATGTGCCTGATCGCATGGCTCATCGTCCGCTTCTTCGAGCTTCGTTCCCCGATGCAGGCACCGGAGGCTACGACATCTGCTCAGATCAAGAACACACTGATCGCGAGCGTGTGACCTAACAAGGGTATTTGACCATGTTTGAGACCGATATCCTGCTCCAGGACTCGCGGGAAATTCTGGGCGCCGTACCCGTAACGCTTGCAATGGCCCTCACGATCTTCGTGCTCTCGACGATGGTCGGCAGCCTGTTTGCGCTTGTGGAATATAGACGGATTCCCGCACTGCGAGAGCTCGTCATGGCCTACAAGGTCGTCTTCAAGGGCGTTCCGATGGTGATCGTAATCTTCCTCGCCTATTTCGGTCTTCCCCCCGCGCTTCAGTTTCTGTTTTCATTGGTTGGCATAGACTTCAACGCCCACCAAACGCCCAATTGGGTTATCCTTGTCATTGCGGTGACCGGCTGTGTCGCCGCGTTCCAGGCCGAGATTATCAAAGGAGCCCTCAACGCCTTTGACACCGGTCAGGCAGACGCAGCCTATTCGCTTGGCTATACAAGGGGCCAATTGTTTCGACGGGTGCTATTTCCCCAGGTCGCCCTGACAGCAATTCCCGATCTGACAACCTCGATGATGGTTATCATGAAGGCGCTTTCACTCGGATTCGCCATCGAGGTTGTCGATATCTTCGCGCAATCACAACTGACCGCCGCGTTGAATTTCTACTATCTCGAAGCCTTCGTGATTGCCGTCGTGATCTACATGGTGATTGCCTATATCGTCACACAGATCGCCGACAGGATGGAGCAAGCGCTTAGGGTACGGACCTGAGGATGTGGAATAGAATCTTCTAGCAAGATCGACTTGTCTTCCGCGGAAGCATCCTGGTAGTCGATGCCGCAATCGATGCGCGCCTCGAGCCGTGCGGCGTTCCGCGAACCGTCACGGCGGCCGACCTTATCTGGTGCGGAATCGAGGGATAGAGCCGAGACAATTTGAGGCCTCTCGTTAAGAATGCGATAACCAATTGGTAACGGTGCCTGCCTAGCTTCGTGATCCGATGGCCGGCTCGCCCGGCCACATTTTACACGGAGCGGCGACGGGCGGGCGGATGTATCTGGTAATGGAGAAGCTTGTCGCCTTCCCGGCGTCATTGTTGAAATTCGCCTTGAGGATCTCGGTCGTCATCGTGTTTTGCGCCGCCTCTGCTTCCGCCGTGCAGGCCAATTCCAGATTTTCAGGCATTGTCATCGATGCCAAGACAGGCAAGACCCTCTACAGAGATCATGCGGACGCTCCGCGCTATCCAGCGTCTCTCACCAAGATGATGACGCTCTACCTCATCTTCGACGCGCTCGAGAGCGGCAGGATCTCGAAAGGCACGGCGATACCGGTGTCGGCCAATGCCGCCAACGAGGCTCCCTCCAAACTCGGACTGAAGCAGGGTCAAACGATCACCGTCGAACAGGTCATATTGGCGCTGGTAACGAAGTCCGCCAACGATGCCGCGACGGCCATTGGCGAGTTCCTCGGCGGGTCGGAGGTCGGCTTTGCACGTCTCATGACGCAAAAAGCACGACAGTTGGGGATGACCTCCACCACGTTCAGGAACGCTAACGGACTGCCCGACACAGCCCAGAAGACCACGGCGCGCGACATGGCACGCCTTGGCCTGGCGCTCAGGGATCATCACCCTGGCTATTATTCCTACTTCAACACCCGATCCTTCAAATACAAAGGTCGGCGCTTCGGCAATCACAACCATCTGCTCGGCCGGGTGAAGGGCGTGGATGGGATCAAAACGGGATACACGAATGCCTCGGGCTTCAACCTGGTTTCTTCCGTCGAGGCGCAGGGCCGCAGTATCGTCGCGGTGGTGATGGGCGGACATACGGTCAGGAGCCGAGATGCACGCATGAAGCGTCTCATCAGCCGCTATCTGGCTAAGGCTTCCAACGGTCCGGACCGGTTCAGGATCGATCGTGGCGGAGAAAGCGCATTGGTCGCCTCCGCGGCTTCGAACGCATCGGTGCCCACTCCGACGTGGAAGCCAGCCCGGGTGGCCGATTCCCGAGCCGCTTTCGCCGCTGAGGCGATGGGCGATGTGTCCAGGGAGCAGGCCTTGTCTGCCGATGCCATCGATCCGATCAGCACCGCTTCCACCCAAGAAGGTCAATGGATCATCCAGATTGGATCGATGCCAAGCAAGGCCGCAGCTCGTGAAATCCTTTCACTCGCGGCTCGCAAAGCGCCAAAACTGCTTTCGAACACTTCTGCTTTTACCGAGGCCTTCGAAAAAGATGGCGATGTGTACTACCGCGCCCGATATGCCGGCTTCGATAACAAGTCGGAAGCGTGGCGCGCTTGCGGGCGACTGGCGCTCAAAAAAATCGATTGCTACGCGCTCACTCGGTAGGTGGGATCGAACGCCCATGCGAACGCTGCAACTCGCCTCTCCCGACGTTGTCTCACCAGGACCACGCGGCAATATCGAAAGATGTCCTCGAGCCCTCTTCAATCCTTCGCATGGGGCTTCGCTGTGAGACGCCGCGGTTGTGCGCCTCGGAGCAACGTCGTCTCGTCGACTTATCAAGACACCGGTTGCGGCTTTTTCGTCACGGGTAGCGTCCTTCGTTGTTGCCTCATCGCTGCACTATGTGTTGCAACTGTCACAAAGGCCGGCCCTCAAGCTGCTGTCAACGGGATTGCCTTGCCCCGCTTCGCGTCGTTGAAGAGTTCTCCTGTGAATATGCGGGTCGGACCGGGCACCCAATATGACGTCGAATGGGTTTATGTCCGGCCCAGGATTCCGCTTGAAATCTACCAGGAATATGGAAACTGGCGGCGCGTGCGAGATTGGCAGGGAACATCCGGCTGGGTCTTCGGTCCGCTTCTTTCGGGGCGAAGGACCGCTGTAACCGCCCCATGGAGCAAGGACAAGATCGCGCTGCGCCGGAAGCCTTCGGTTTCCAGCCTCGTCACCGCCTGGCTGGCGCCGGAAGTAATTGTCGAACTGGTGCGCTGCGACGGGCAATGGTGCAGGGTCGCGGTCAAGTCGCTGGCAGGTTTCGTCAGGCAAACCCGCCTTTGGGGCGTCTATCCTAACGAAACACTCTAACAGCAGCACTCGTCAGAAGGCTGCTGCTGGTCGGCCGGTGATGGCATTTCGCGTCGCCTTCAGCCAAATCAAACCTCGCGAGAAGAACGCCGAGTTGAGGGCGTTCCGCACAACTATGGCTGACATCTGGCCGCCGACAGAGCCCCTCCCACCTGTCGCGAGCCTTCGCGACGGCCTGCCCGACTATTCCGGCGGCCGTCGAGCAATGGACTTCCTCAAGTCAGCCGTCTCCCAACACTACCTCCGCGGGCAGGTTCCAAACGTCATTCGGCAGCTTCGACCGATCTCGATGCCGCCACGATCCGCGCGGCACAATATTTGAACTCGGGGATCTTGCCGTAAGGATCGAGCATAGGATTGGTAAGCATGTTGGCCGGGCTCTCATTAAAGCAGAACGGCATGAACACCATGCCATCGGCGACCTCTCGATCGGCCCGCAGAATGGCTTCGACAATGCCGCGCCGCGTCTCCACGTTGATCACGTCTCCCTGCGCCAGGCCGCGGCGCTTGATCTCGTAGGGATTCATTGCAGCAATGCCGTAGGGCTCGATCGCGTTGAGCACCCCGGCGCGGCGTGTCATGGCGCCCGTGTGCCAGTGCTCCAGCAGGCGCCCGGTGGTTAGCACCAGAGGATATTCGTCGTCGGGCACCTCGTCGGGAGGCAGGAGGTCGGCGGGCACGATGCGCCCGCGGCCATCCGCGGTCGGAAACCCGGTGGTGAAGACGATCTCGTTGCCAGGAACATCAGGACCATCGGCAGGATAGACGACGGACTCCTCGCGTTCGATGCGCTCCCAGGAAATGTGCTTCAGCGACGGCATTACTTGCGCCATTTCGCCGAAGACGTCCGAAACGTGCCCGTAGTTCCAGTCCAGCCCCATGCGTCTGGCAAGCTCGATGATGAGATCGAGATCCTGCCGCGCCTCGCCCGGCAGGTTGACGGCCGGCCGGCCGATCTGCACCTGCCGATTGGTATTGGTGTAAGTGCCGAGCTTCTCAGCATGCGCGGAGGCAGGGAGCACCACGTCGGCATGCCACGCTGTTTCGGTCAGGAAGATGTCCTGAACAACCAGATGCTCTAGCTTGGCGAGTGCGGCGCGCGCATGGCTCTGGTCCGGATCGGACATGGCCGGGTTCTCGCCCATGATGTACATGCCCCGGATCTCGCCGTCATGGATCGCGTCGACGATCTCGACGACGGTCAAGCCGCGTTTGGGGTCGAGCGTCTGGCCCCAGAAATTCTCGTACTGGCCGCGGATATCGGCATTCTCCACCGATTTGTAGTCGGGGAAATACATCGGGATGAGGCCCGCGTCCGAGGCGCCCTGGACATTGTTCTGGCCGCGCAGCGGATGCAGGCCTGTGCCGGCGCGCCCGACATGCCCCGTGATCAGCGCCAGCGCGATCAGGCAGCGCGAATTGTCCGTGCCGTGGGTGTGCTGCGAAATGCCCATGCCCCAAAAAATCATCGAGCGCTCCGCCTTGGCATAGGTGCGCGCCACCTCGCGCAGTACACCGGCCTCGATGCCGCAGACGGGAGCCATCGCCTCGGGCGAAAAATCCTTCACCTTGGCCTTCAATGCCTCGAAGCCGGAGACATTGGCCTGGATGTACTGCTCGTCATAGAGCCTCTCTTCTATGATGACGTGCAGCAGCGCGTTGAGCATCGCCACGTCGCTGCCCGGCTTGAAGCGCAGCGCATAGCTGGCGTGGCGCATCAGTTCCTGGCCGCGCGGATCCATCACGATCAGCTTGGTGCCGCGCTTTGCCGCTTGCTTGAAATAGGTGGCGGCCACTGGATGGTTTGTCGCCGGCCGCGCCCCGATGATGATCACGCATTCGGCCTTCATGGCGTCCATGAAAGGCGCCGAGACCGCGCCAGAGCCGACGCCCTCCATCAGAGCGGCCACGGAAGAGGCGTGGCAGAGCCGGGTGCAGTGGTCGATATTGTTGGTGCCGAAACCCTGCCGGACGAATTTCTGGAAGAGATAGGCCTCCTCATTCGACCCCTTTGCCGAGCCGAAGCCAGCCAGCGCCTTGCCACCATGCTGGTCGCGGATGCGTTTCAGCCCGCTGGCAGCGCGCTCCAGCGCCTCTTCCCAGCTGGCCTCGCGGAACACTGTCAGCGGGTCGACACTGCGCAGATCAATGTCGCCGGCCTTCGGCGCGTCGTCGCGACGGATCAGCGGCTTCGTCAGCCGTTCGGGCGACATCACATAGTCGAAGCCAAAGCGCCCCTTGACGCAGAGCCGGTTCTCGTTCGCCGGACCGTTACGGCCGTCAACCTGGACGATTTTATTGTCCTTGACAGCGACCTGCGTCTGGCAGCCAACGCCGCAAAACGGGCAAACCGTATCGACGACCTTGTCGAACGCCTGGACGACACGCGTCTTGCCGGTCTCGTCCATCAGCGATTTCTCGTAGAGCGCACCAGTAGGGCAAGCCTGGACGCATTCGCCACAGGTGACGCAGGTCGACAGGCCCATCGGATCGTGCATATCGAAGACAGGAATCGAGTGATTGCCGCGCTCGGCCATGCCGATCACGTCGTTGACCTGCACCTCGCGGCAGGCGCGCACGCAAGCGCCGCAGGTGATGCACGCGTCGAGATTGACGGCAATCGCCGGATTGGTGATGTCGAATTCTGGCGCTAGCCCCTCCTCGGTGAACTTGGAACGGTATCGGCTGCCCGAAATCCCCATCGAACCGGCCCATTGCCAGAATGCCGACTGGTTGTCTGGACCGTCGCTCGCCGGTCGCATGTTGCTTGCGAGGAGCTCGAATACCATCTCGCGCGATTTGCGGGCGCGTTCGGTATCGGTTTTCACGACCATGCCGGCGGAAGGCTGGCGAACGCAGGAGGCAGCCAGCACGCGCTCGCCTTCGATGTCGACCATGCAGGCGCGGCAATTGCCGTCGGGACGATAGCCCGGCATGTCGACATGGCACAGATGCGGAATCTTTGTTCCCTGGCGCTTGGCGATATCCCAGATAGTCTCGCCGGGGGCGGCGCTCACGGTTTGCCCATCGAGGGTGAATACCACGCTCTCGGCCATCAGAGGTCACTCCGGAAATGCGTCAGCAGATGATTGATCGGGTTGGGCGCCGCCTGGCCCAGGCCGCAGATCGACGAATCGCGCATCACCGCTTCGAGGTCGCGAATCTTGTCTTCCGGCATCGGGCCCTGTTCCTGCAAGATGGCCACCAACTTTTCGGTTCCCTCGCGACAAGGCGTGCACTTCCCGCAGCTCTCATGTTTGAAGAATTTCATGAGGTTGAGCGTGACCTGCTTTATATTGTCGGCCTGCGAGAACACGACTATAGCATGGGAGCCGACGAAGGCGCCCTGCTTGGCCAGATCGCCGCCGAAATCGAGCGGAATGTCCCCCAGTGCTGCTGGCAGGATGCCGCCTGAGGCGCCGCCCGGCAAATAGGCCTTGAACTCATGACCGTCCGCCATGCCGCCGCAATAGTCGTCGATCAATTCGCGCACCGTGACGCCGGCCGGCGCCAGCTTGACGCCGGGATTTTTCACCCGGCCGGATACGGACCATGAGCGGATGCCGGGGTGGCCGGGCCTGCCCTGCGCAGCGAACCATTGCGCGCCCTTTTCGACGATGTCGCGGATCCACCAGAGCGTCTCGACATTATGGTTGAGGGTCGGTCGTCCGAACAGGCCGACCTCGGCGATGTAGGGGGGGCGGTGGCGCGGCATGCCGCGCTTGCCCTCGATGCTTTCCAGCATCGCACTCTCCTCGCCGCAGATATACGCGCCAGCGCCGCGGCGGAGCTCGATGAAGCCCGGCTTGACGATGCCGGTGGCCTCGAGCGCGGCGATCTCCTGACGAAGAATGGCGAGCACCGCAGGGTATTCGTCACGCATGTAAAGATAGATCCGTTCCGCCTCGACGGCGTGCGCCGCGATCAATGCACCCTCAAAGGCACGGTGCGGATCTCGCTCGAGATAGATGCGGTCCTTGAAGGTGCCGGGCTCACCCTCGTCGCCATTGATCGACATCAGACGCGGGCCCGGATAGGAGCGCACGAACTGCCACTTCTTGCCAGCGGGAAAACCCGCACCGCCCAGACCCCTCAAGCCCGCATCGCCCACGGTGGCGATGAGCTCGTCCGTGGTCAGCGCCCCAATCCGTACCCGCTGCAAAAGCTGGTAGCCGCCCGCCTGCCGATACGCCTCCAGCCCGACATAATCGGGCACGTTCACACCGGTCTCCGCTGCCGCGGCCATGCGCCTCAGGCCCTCGGCGGTTGCCTGGTCGACCTCGCGATCACCGATACGCGCGGCAGGCGCGCCAGCGCAACGGCCCATGCAGGGCGCGCGCATGACCCTGATCGCCGCTGGATCGGCGCCCGCTTGCAATTCAGCCAGGAGCGTGTCGGCGCCCGCCAGCATGCAACTCACTGAATCGCACACGCGGATTGTCAACGGCGCCGGCGGCGTCTCGCCTTCCTTCACAACGTCGAAATGGTCGTAGAAGGTCGCCACCTCGTAGACCTCGGCCTGCGACAAGCGCATATCTTGCGCCAGCGCCCGCAAATGCCGCGCCGACAGGCAGCCATATCGGTCCTGGATCAGATGAAGGAATTCGATCAGCAAGTCGCGCCGTCGCTGGCGCGCGCCCAGGAGCGCCTGGACCTCGGCGAGCGCGGCGTCATCCAGCGGCCTGCCCTTTGGTCCGCGATCACGCGGCCGTCGTTCCTGGATCGTCATGTGCTCACCTCCCCGAGTGAAACGCCCTTACCTCTTAACGATACCCCGCGGACCAGGATGTCGACTATGAGGCACGACATGTCCCCTGCACGACCAGCGCAAGCATTGCCTCGCAAATCTTGGGGCCGCCGCCGACGGGGTGCAACTCGTCACATCGTCGCGGGCTGCGTCTTTTCGATCATGAACACGACGCGATCGCCGTCGCGTTCCGTCGCTTCAAGTCGCTCGCCCATCTCGTTGAGCAGATTGGGGATATCGATGACCGCCAGCGGGTCCGTGCAGTGAACCTCGAGCCGCTCGCCTGGCTTCAAGGCTTTCAGCGCCTTACGAGTCTTCAATGCTGGCAAAGGGCACTTAAGCCCGGTCAGATCCAACTTCGTCGTGGTTATCATGGTCGGCATGATGCCCGACGGGACCTGGCCGCGTCAATCGAGCCTGGGTTGCGGCTCTCGTTTCGAGGACGCGATCCGACGGCGCTCACATAAGACTGGAATAGGGGAGGAACTGGACCGTGTGACCTGGCTCGACACGGACTATCTCCTCTCCCAACTCGACGAGACCGTCGGTCGCGACCAGGGATGATAACAGTCCTGCGCCTTCCCTGGGAAACTTCGTCGCTTCGTAGCATCCATCCGCGGCCGCGCGTACGCTTGCTCGCACATACTCCCGCCGTCCCTGCTTTTTGCTATAGGAAAAGGCGGCCCGCATAGCGATCGGGGTCGGCGGTGGCTGGAGGGCTCCCGCAAGGGCGAGGATTGCCGGGCGGGCAATATGCGCGAAGGTGACGAAGCTCGCCACCGGATTGCCAGGAAGTCCGATCAGCGGGGTTCCATCGATCACCCCCATGGCGACCGGCCGGCCCGGCTTGATCGCGACGCGCCAGAACACCAGGGTTCCGGCACTCTCGACGGCGGCCTTCACGCAATCTGCCTCGCCCGTCGACACACCGCCCGAAGTCAGGATCAGGTCATGGCTTAATGCCGCTTCGCTCAGCTTTTCAGCGATCAGTCTGCTGTCATCCACGAGGATACCGAGATCGGTGATGTCGCAGCAGAGTCGAGCGAGCATCGCCGTCAGCATGAAACGGTTGGAGTCGAAAAGCTGCGCCGGTCCGCGCATGTCTCCCGGCGCGACGATTTCGTCCCCGGTCGAGAACACTGCGACGCGTATCCTGCGCCTAACCTGGAGTTCCGTGAACCCCAATGCGGCGGCGAGCGCGATATCTTGCGGCCGCATCCGATGGCCCGCCGGGAGGACGGCCTCGCCCAATGCGACATCTTCACCCGCAGGGCGCACATTGGCACCCTTTTTCAGGCCGGGCGGGAGAAGGATCCTGCCGGAGCCGTCGATGCTCACGTCTTCCTGCATGAACACCGTGTCGACCCCGTCGGGCATTGGAGCGCCAGTGAAGATGCGTACCGTCTGGCCCGGCCGCACAGGTTCATTCGCCGCCATGCCGGCCTGAACCCTCCCGGCAACGGCGAACGCCGTCTCGACGGTCTGCGGCAGGTCTGCCCCTCGCACGGCGTAGCCGTCGACCGCGGAATTGGTGAAGGGCGGCAGCGGCAGCGATGCCACCATCTTTTTTGCCAGGACGCGCCCATCCGCCAGCAAGAGCGGGACCGTCTCGACCTCCTCTACGGCGCTGAGTTTCGAGGCGATCAGCGCGGCAGTCTCGTCGATGGGCCGCATCTGTCCGCCGAAAGCGAAGCAGTCATCCGAGATTTGCGCCATTTATATTCCCACTCTACGAGCGTGTCGGCTTCTTCGTAATCGCATCAATCCGGCTTTTTTTAATCAGCTTCGGTTGAACAGCCTGTAAGATACGGCAAGCTAGCGCAGGCGCGAGCCAGAATACGACGTCAGGAGACTGCGATGCCTTTGATGCTACGCCAACCGGAACACGCTATCATCACACCCGATCCGCAAGACCAACGGCTGACGGAGCTGGTTGCGGGCATCGACCATACAGGCGCGGCGGTAGAGGTCCGCGTACCGATCGAACGTGCCCTGACGCTCTATCTCAACGCTCAGGAGATCGTCACGATGATGACGGTCAACGACTATCCTGAATATCTTGCGCTCGGCTATCTGCTGAACCAGAACATGCTTCTGCCCACCGATGTGGTGACGGACGTCGAGTATGACGAGGACCTCCAGGTCGTGGTCGTTCGCACCGAGCGCAACACCGACTACGAGCAGAAGCTCAGAAAGCGAACGCAGACTTCGGGTTGCGCCCAAGGCACTGCCTTTGGCGACGTGCTGGAGGCGATCGAGGACATCACGCTCCCGCCCGCTGAGCTTCGCACCTCCTGGCTCTACGAGCTGACGCACAAAATCAACACCACGCCGTCGCTCTATCTGGAGGCAGGCGCGATCCATGGCTGCGTCCTTTGCAGGAAGGGCACGCCAATCTGCTATATGGAAGACGTCGGCCGCCATAACGCTGTCGACAAGATCGCCGGCTGGATGTACCGCCACGCCATCGATCCGGGGGACAAGATCATGTACACGACCGGGCGGCTGACCTCCGAGATGACGATCAAGACGGTTCGGATGGGCATTCCCATCCTGGTTTCGCGTTCCGGCTTCACCGCCTGGGGTGTGGCGCTGGCCCGCCAAGTGGGGCTGACGCTGGTCGGCCGGGCGCGCGGCAAGCGCTTCACCGCACTTTCGGGCCAGGAGCGGATCGTCTTCGACCAGGATATCGCTTCGGTCGATGAGGAAGCGCCGCGCCACCGCCGCAAGGGTGCCGAGCATGACGACTGAGCGGCCCATGACGCTGGGCGTCGTGCTCGCCGGCGGTCTGGGTCGGCGCATGGGCGGCGGGGACAAGCCGACGCGCGTGATCGGCGGACGCACGATGCTCGAGCATGTCATCGAACGGCTAGGACCTCAATGCGACGGGCTCGTGCTTAATGCCAATGGCGACCCCGTTCGCTTTGCCCGTTTTGGCCTGCCAGTCGTTGCCGACACGATCGAGGATTATCCTGGGCCGCTCGCCGGCATGCTCGCCGCGCTCGATTGGACGGCGGACAACAGGCCCGACGTCGAGTGGGTGGTCAGCGCCGCCGGTGATTGTCCTTTCCTGCCGCGCGACCTCGTTGCACGCCTCCAGCGGGCGCGCATGACCGAGGGGGCGGATTTGGCGGTGGCGGCGTCCGGCGGTCAGGCGCATCCGGTCATCGGGCTCTGGAAAGTCGCCCTGCGGGACGAATTGCGGCATGCGTTGACCAACGAGGGCCTGCGCAAGATCGACCGGTGGACCAGTCGCTACGGCCTTGCCACCGTATCCTGGCCGGTAGAGCCGGTGGACCCGTTCTTCAACGCCAACACAGTCGATGACCTCGCCGAAGCCGAGCGGCTGGCCGCGTTGCTTGCCGCTAACCCGGCCGGCTGAACCCCGCGCGCTCCAGCGCCGAATGCACCTCGTCGGCCTGGAGGACTTCGAGGAACGCGTGCACCGCGGGCCGATCCTTTCGCGCGCAAACCAGCGCGAAGTCGTAGTGCTCTTCGGTCAACGGGATAAGACCGAGCCCGGCCGCACGCGCGACCGGCGCGATGGTGACGCCCCAGTCAGCGCGCTTCTGCGCTACCGCCGCGGCCACGGCATTGTGTGTGCGCGGCTGGTTCCAGTAGCCGTCCGGGCGTTCCGCGCCGAGGAGTTGGTCGATCAGGATACGCGTTCCCGAGCCTTGGTTGCGGTTGACCATCATGCAATCGGGGTCGGCGAGCGCGGCACGGACCGCGTCCTCCGCGCCGAGGCCCTCGAAGCGCTCGTCCCCTCGGCGGAACACCAAACCTTGCATGCGCCGCCAGCCTGGCACGAGTTCGAGACCGTCACCGAGGAAGGGCGCGTTGTAGTTCCGCGTCTTCGGGTCGAAGAGATGGATGGGAGCGAGATCGCACTCGCCGCGCTTGGCCGCCGCAAGACCGCCCAGGCTTCCCACAGACAGCGAGCGCACCGAAATCCCGCGACGCGAAAGTTCGCCAACGACCAGATCGAGGCCGACACAATGACTGCCGATGACGACGAGGTCGGGAACGCGGACCCGCGGCGTGAACAGCGTCACCGCTACGTCGGCACCGGCAGGCACGTGATCGGCCAGGGCCTCGATGCGGATGAAGCCATCCGCCTGGGTAAAGGATGTTATCGCTCCCGAGCCCTTACCAGTCGGATAGGCCGTCAATCCTCCCTGCCCTTGCACAAGGGAGACCATCGCGAATTCGGTCCGTCCGAGTTCTGAAGGAACCCGCAACGGAAGGCTTACGGTGATCTGAGCATCGACGCGCGGCGGCAGCCCCGCCATGCGCCGCAGGGCGGGTACCACCATGTCATGGAAGGTGAACATGGCCGAGGTCGGAAATCCCGGCAGGACGATGACCGGCTTGCCCCCGCACACCGCCAGGCAAAGCGGCTTTCCGGGCTTCAGCGCCACGCCGTGGGCGATGATGCCGGGTTTGCCCAGTCGGCCGATAATGCGATGCGTGACATCCCCTGCCCCTTTGGACGTGCCGCCCGACAGGATCATTACGTCGTGGGCGGCGAGCGCCTCGCGCATAGCCGTCTCAAGCGTTGCCTCGTCGTCCGGGAAGGCGCCGAGAAAATGCGCTTCGCCGCCATTTTCAGTGACAGCCGCAGCGATGATCGGCCCGTTGGCATCATAGATGCCGGCCGCCCGCAGCGGCTCGCCTGGCTGAACGAGTTCATCGCCAGTGGAGAGCACAGCCACGCTTGGCCTGCGCGCCACGGCCACTTGTGCGATTCCGCACGCGGCGAGCATGCCGATTTCGCGCGAGCCGATTTGCGTTCCGGTGCGCAGCACGACCTCTCCTCGCGCCATGTCGGATCCTGCATTGGAGACAAACTGGCCGGGCGAGATGCCGCGCCCCACCTCGATGGCACTCAACCCCACCGGATGCGTATGCTCCACCATGACGATGGCGTCCGCGCCACGCGGCAGCGGCCCGCCGGTTGCGATGGGCGTGGCGGTTCCGGTCAGAACGGGGAGTTGCGGAACCGTGCCGCAGGCAATCGCTTCCGCATTCAGCTCAAGCCGAACGGGACGGATTTCAGAGGCGGCAGCCAGATCGGCCGCACGTACCGCGAAGCCATCGACATTGGAGCGGTCGAAGGGCGGCACGTCGACCGGTGCCGCCACGTCCTCGGCAAGAACCAGCCCGAGCGCGTCGGCCAGCGTCCGCGTCTCGGTCGGCAACGGGCGGGGAAACAGCGCTGCCTCGAAGCGAGCCAGCGCAGCTTCGCGCGACAATATCGTCAGGAACTGCTCCTGCCCGCTGTTCTGCCGGGCCGATGATGGAGAATTCGTCATAGCGGCTCACTCGATCAAAAGTTGCGGAGCGGAAAGGCGGAGACGGGCGTACCGGCGGCATACCCTTCGCTATCGCCCGGGACCGCAAGCCAGGCGTCGGCAAGCCGCATGGCGTCCAGCGAAAAGTCGCCGACGGCGAGCGGCGTCCACATCTCCCGTTCCTTCCCGAGCAGAACGAGCTCGTAAAGTCCGACCGCGGATGAGATTTTCCGCGAGAGCGGCAAAATGATGCCGGACCGTTCAGATCTGCCCGACAGGCGGTCCAGGACTGGCTGGACAAGCGCAAGGAACCCGGCGAAGGCTTGGTGCGGCGATCCGGCCAATGCGACCACCGGTGTCTTGCCGAGCCGGCCTATTGCCGTTGTCCCTCCGGGCCGTAAGGCAATGCCGTGCCCAATCAACACCCCGCGCCGCGCCAGAGCCTCGGCGGTCACGTCGGCGTGGCCGTCACCAGTACCGCCGATCAGGAGCAGAAAATCGCAGGCCTCGCCATCAAGAGCGACAATGATCGATGCCGCGTCGCGCTCTACGGTCTCTATACCGACGATCGAAACGCCCGAGGCACTCAGGCTCTCGACCACGAGCCGCATGGAGAATGTCTCGTGGCTGTCGGCAGCGACATCGATCACGCGCACGCGCGGGCTCCGTATGGCAAGCTGGCTCAGCCCCACTTTGCGGGCGACCAGCAGGTCGGCGACGCCGATCGCCTTTCCCTCAAGCATTGGCGGGCGGGCCGCCGCCAAATCCTCGCCCGCCCGGCGCACACCATGACCGGGCACGGCTTCAGCTGCTGCTTGGATCATCGGTCCACTGCAATCGACGAGGCCGGCCTGCAGCACACAGTCGCGATCTTCAGGCATGGCCTCACCCGTCTCGACCCAGATCGGCGCGACCGGCAAAACTAAGGGCGAATAGGCTGATGCCCCCACGAGGTCGAGGGCGCGACACGCCCAGCCGTCAATGGCAGCGATATCTCGCACAGGCTGAGCCGGCACGACAGGCGGCATCCCGGCAGCGACATAGCCCAAGGCTTGTTCAAGCGGCACCAAGCGGGGGGTGACGGGCATTACACCATCGAGCAGCGCGTCGAGCGCCGCTTCCAGGAGAGTCAGCGGGCCCGTCGAAGAAAACGTTCTCGTCATGGCGCGATATTGAAGCAGACGCGAGCCTGTTTGCAACCAGCTTCAGGAACGCCCGCGCTGCGCGTTCGGGAAGAAGAGCTGCTGGCCGTCGATCTTGTACTCTCCGATCGCCTTCTGGCCTTCCGGAGAAATCAGCCAATCGATGAAGCGCTGGCCGGCCTCCACTTTGACGCTTGGATGCTTGTGAGGATTCACCAGCATCACGCCGTACTGATTGAACAGCCGCTTGTCACCCTCGACGGCGATGTCCAACTCGCCACGATTCTTGAACGACAGCCAGGTGCCACGATCGGAAAGCGTATAGGCGTTCATGGCTGCCGCGGCGTTGAGCGCCGCCCCCATGCCCTGCCCGATCTCCTTGTACCACGGGCCCCTGGCCGCCTCGATGTCGATGCCGGCCGTCTTCCACAGACCCAATTCGGCCGAATGGGTGCCGGACCTGTCACCACGCGACACGAAGGCCGCCTTCTTGGCTTTGATGGCGATCAGCGCGGCTGCGATGTCCTTGGTCCCGCTGACGCCCGCCGGGTCGCTCTTGGGGCCAACGAGGACGAAGTCGTTGTACATCACGTCGAAGCGCTTCACCCCGAAGCCTTCCTCGATGAACTTCTCCTCCTGCGCCTTGGCATGGACGAAGACCACGTCGGCATCGCCACGCCGACCGGTGTCGAGCGCCTGACCGGTGCCCTGAGCGACAATCTTCACGCCGATGCCGGTTTTCTTCTCGAACAGCGGCAGGATGTGATCGAACAGGCCGGAATCCTGGGTCGAGGTCGTCGACGCCACGACGATCGACTGGTCCTGGGCAGGCGCGCCGCCTGCTAGCATCAGAAGCACCACAAGCGCAGAGAATATTCGGCGGGTCAGCATCTCAATCTCGGTCCAGTTGATCAAAGCACGAGCTCGCCGCGCACGAAGGCAGCGGCTTGCGGGGTCGCGGGGCGGTCAAGGAAGTCGTCGGCGTCGGCATGCTCGCAAACGCGCCCCCGGAGCAGAAAGACGACGTCTGCCGCGATCCTGCGCACTTGGCCGAGATGGTGCGACGCCATGATGATCTTCGTGCCCGATTGGGCAGCCGTGATGATGATCTGCTCGACAAAACGCGTCGCCGCCGGATCGAGGCTGGCTGTCGGCTCGTCGAGCAGCAGGATTTCGGGCTGGCGCGCCAGGGCCCGGGCGAGGGCCAGCCGCTGCTGCTCGCCACCGGAGAGATGCCGTGCCGGACGTGCCGCGAGATCGAGAAGACCGACGCGCTCGAGCAGTTCCTCCACGCGCGGGGCCCGGAGCCGACGCGGACAGCCGGCTTGAGCCAGTGCATAGGCGACATTCGCGGCCGTCGAGCGGCGCAGCATCACCGGCTTCTGGAACAGGATTGCACGCCGTGTCGGCGGGGAAAACGTTCGTCCCCCCCAAGTCAGGGTTCCAGCAGAAGGTGCAACAAGCCCCATGCAGAGCCGCAGCAGGGAGGTTTTGCCCGACCCGTTCGGGCCGACGACCAGAGTCGGCGCGCGCGGCCCGATTGTCAGGTTCACCCGGTCCAGGATGGTCGTCGCACCGGCGACCAGCGACACGTCATCGAAGACAAGTGGAAGATCGCTCTGAGCAGCCCGCATCCCTAGCCAGCCCGTTGCTCGGACCAAACTCGCACGCCCCAGGCGGCGGCGTTGATCAGCAAGATGAGGAAAATCAGCATCAGGCCGAGCCCCATGGCGAGCGGCAGATTTCCCTTCGAGGTTTCAAGTGCGATTGCCGTCGTCATGGTGCGGGTGAAGCCATCAATGTTGCCGCCGACGATCATCACGGTGCCGACCTCGGCCGCCGCCCTGCCGAAACCCGCGAGCAGAGCCGTGACGAGGCTGAAGCGGCCGTCCCACAAAAGCGTGGCGACCAGGCTCGCCGGCCCGACCTGCATCGCAGTCAGTTCCTCACGGTACTCGCGCCACAGATCCTCGACCGTCTGGCGAGTCAGCGCGGCAATGATGGGCAGCACCAATAGCGCCTGTGCGATGACCATCGCGGCGGGTGTGAACAAGAGGCCGAATTCACCCAGCGGCCCGGATCGCGATAGCAGCAGATAGACCGTCAGCCCGACCACCACCGGCGGCAGGCCCATGAAACCGTTCAGCAGCACGACGATCGCCGAACGACCGGGAAAGCGCGCCAGCGCGATAATTGCGCCCAGCGGAAGGCCGGCGATCATGGCGATCGCGACAGCCGAAAGGCTCACGGCGAGCGACAGGCGCACGATGGCAAACAGCGTGGCGTCGCCGCTCGCGATCAGTTGCCATGCGCTTAGCCCTTCCGACATTGCTCCTCGCAGTCCTGTCCCGTGTCAATGTCCTGCAACTCCTCCGTCACTGTCAAATCCTTGAACCTGAACAGGAATATGCATATCAATGCAGGATGGATTTGCTGACGACGTCCGAAGCCGCCGACTATCTGCGCATTGGTGAGCGCAAGCTTTATGAGCTGATTGCGGAGGAGCGTGTCCCGTGCAGCAAGGTGGCGGGCAAGTGGCTGTTTCCACGGCATGAACTCGACCGCTGGGTCATGTCGGGGTTGGTCCGGCCCGCAGGAATGACCCAATCCGAGCCGCCGCCGATCGTCGGTGGCAGCCAGGACGACCTGCTCGAATGGGCTCTCCGCCAGTCAGGCTCCGGCCTGGCCTTTCTGACGGAAGGCACGGAAGCCGGCGTGACACGCCTGCTACGCGGCGAGGTGTCCGTCGCCGCGATCCATTTCCACTGCCACGACCCGGACCCGAATGTCGCCGCGATTGCGACCAGGCCGCGGCTTTATGATGCGGTGCTGGTCGGATTCGCCCGCCGCGAGCAAGGCCTGCTGCTCGCGCCAGGCAATCCAAAATCGCTCAACAACCTGACCGACGTACTTGCGACCGGCGCACGCATCGCGGTTCGTCAACGCGGCGCAGGCGCGGACATGCTGCTCACGCAATTGCTGGCGGACTCCGGCGCGAAACAGGACGACGTCAACCGATTGGAGCCGCCCTGCCTGACCGGACCCGATCTCGCGGCTGCCGTGCGCATTGGTAGGGCCGATTGCGGAATTGCCACGCGCGCGGCCGCCCGCGCCGCTGGCCTCGATTTCGTTCCATTGGCCTGGGAAAGCTTCGATCTCCTGATGCGGCAGCGGACCTACTTCCAGCAACCGATCCAGGCGCTCCTGCGTTTGCTAGGGCAGGAAATCTTCGCCAGCCGCGCCGCCGAGCTTGGCGGATACGATCCATCGCCGGCCGGGCAGATACGGTTCTTCAAATAGCAGCCGACCCCGATCAAGCCGCAGCTCTCATCCAAGATCGATCTCGCCCTCGACGACATGGCGCAAGCCTGCCGGCTCCGAGGTGATGACGGCCCTCACGGTCAGTCGGCCCTGTCCTTTCAGGCCCTTCTCCGCCACGGCTTTCTCGATTGCCTGCTGCGAAGTCACGCCGACCTGCTTCAGGAACTTGCGCATGGAGACGTTGAAGGGATCGGTTTCCATATTCTGGGTCATATGATTGCCTCGAACGGTGTGGACGATATGGCCGGCCCCGCAAGCTTGGTGCCCGCAACGGCGGCGCTGCGCTAACGGAGCACGGAATGGCCCGGGGTGCAACGAGGACGACGCCCGCACTATGTCTGACGCGGTCCGTTCCTCTGTGGCGTAACAACGCGTGGTGCCGAGATCCCTGGTCATGCCGGAGCGCCGCGGGCGATTGCCGTGACGGCCGATGGGTAAACGGCGATCACCGGTGGTTTCGCAGCAAGTGGCAACTGATGAAGGGCATGATGGGATAGGCCGTTTTTCGCCCGTCAGCGCGCCCTAAGCAATCCTGGTGCCACTACGAGCATCGAACAGATGCACCTTGGATACCATGATCTCCAACCCAACCTCTTGATCAAGTTTGAAGGGCGGCTGATCCCGTACCTCGGCCACGAGGTCGACTCCACCTGCACTTAATGTAAGCTCCTGGGCCTCACCGGTCGGCTCGACCACTTGCACCCTCGCCTGAGAGTGGTCGCCACCAACCGAAATGTGCTGCGGACGAATCCCATAAACTACCCCATCCTTGTCGCCCATCCGAGCATCCGCCGGCAAGGGTAAGCGCAAGCCCTGATCGGCGACGAATGCGCCGTTGTCGATGCGGCCCTCGATCAGGTTCATTTCCGGCGAGCCGATAAAGCTTGCGACGAACAGATTGACTGGGTTCTCGTAGAGCTCGGAGGGGCGGCCGATCTGTTCGATCCGGCCTTTGTTCAACACCACGATGCGGTCGGCGAGCGTCATCGCCTCGGTCTGGTCATGCGTGACATAGATGCTTGTTCGGCCGAGCCGTTGGTGAAGCTTCTTGATTTCGGCGCGCATCTTGACACGCAACTTGGCATCGAGGTTGCTGAGCGGCTCATCAAACAGGAAAGCGGCTGGATCGCGTACGATGGCGCGGCCCATGGCGACACGTTGGCGCTGGCCGCCGGACAATTGCCGCGGCATGCGGCCAAGCAGATCCTGCAGGCCAAGGATTTCGGCCGCCGCCTTGACCCTCGAGACAATCTCTTCCCTAGGGACCTTCGCCAGTCGAAGCGCGAAGCAACGACAATGGTGGCCCCGGAGGGTCAACGTTTTCTAGAGGAAGTCAACAAATTAGCGGACGGTTCGGCAACCCGTTTCTTTCATATTCTCTGGTACGGTCTGGAGAACCTAGGGACCGGGAGGAGCACTAGTTTTTAATGCGCGTGGTATCTCTGTCTTATCCCGCAATGGGCTCGATGCATGTTGACCCAGGGCATGAGCCCGACTGGTTAGGAGGCCAATAGCGGACGCGCGACTCCGAAGATATAAAAACCATAGGCCAACGTTATCCTGCGGTCCAACTCGAGGCGTAACACCCAAGTGACAACTACTCGTTTCCTTAGTATCTGGCGATCGCTCTCCGGTGTCGGCATGGCCCTCGGCATGCTGTTCTTCGCGGCCGCCCTGACGCCGACGCTCGTTCCCCGCACCGACCTGACGCAAGGCGTACTGGCGGGCGCGTGCTTCGCCATCGGCTACAGCCTTGGCGTCGCCTTGCGGTGGCTGTGGAAATATCTCGAGATTCCGGAACTGCCGCCACGGCCGCGTTTGCTGTCCAAGGCGATTATCCTGGTCCCGTGCCTCGGCCTTGCCGTTGTGGCACTGTGGCGATCCGGCGCGTGGCAGAACTCCATCCGCGCGGTGATGGGCATGCCGGCTGTCGATGGCGCTCATCCCCTCAATGTCTGCGCCCTGGCCATTTGCACCTTCATCGTCGTGCTCGCGCTGGCGCGCCTTGTCGCTTGGCTGGTGCGCGCCATCGCCGGGGCACTGAGACGCTACATACCCCGGCGCCTGGCGAATGTCGCCGGCGCCGCTGTCGCCGTGCTGCTCATCTGGTTGCTGGTGAGCGACGTTGCGATCCGCGCGATCTTCGGCGCGCTCGATTCCTCGTTCGCCAAGTTCGACGCACTCATGGAACCGGAGCGCCAGCAGCCGAGCGAACCCTCCAGGACCGGAAGCCCCGCCTCGCTGGTCAGGTGGGACGAGCTCGGCCGCGCCGGCCGCGAGTTCATCGCGGACGGTCCCGCCGCCGCCGAGATAGGGACCTTCACCGGCCGGCCGGCGCAACAGCCGGTCCGGGTCTATGTCGGACTGGGAGCGGCGGACAGTGCGCAGCCCCGCGCGAAACTCGCGCTGGAGGAGCTGAAGCGGGCGGGCGGCTTCAGCAAATCCACGCTTGTGGTCATCACGCCGACCGGCACCGGATGGATCGATCCGGCCTCGATGGATGCGCTCGAATATCTGTGCCGCGGCGATGTCGCCAGCGTCGCCGCGCAATATTCCTATCTGAGCAGTCCGCTGTCGCTGCTGGCGCAGCCGGAATACGGCGCCGAGACGGCCCGGGCGCTGTTCCTCGAAATCTACGGCTACTGGACCACCCTGCCGAAGCAGTGGCGGCCGAGGCTTTACCTGCACGGGCTCAGCCTTGGCGCCATGAACTCCGAAAGATCGGCCGGGCTGTTCGAGATCTTCGGCGACCCGATCAGCGGCGCACTCTGGAGCGGCCCGCCCTTCGAAAGCCGCATCTGGCGCTCGGTGAGCGATACGCGCAACAACGGCTCGCCGCAGTGGCTGCCGATCTTCCGCAATAGCAGCCTGGTCCGGTTCATGAACCAAAGCGGCCCGGCGGTGGCGCCCGACACGCCCTGGGGCCCGCTGAGGATCGTCTACCTGCAATATGCCAGCGACCCGATCGTATTCTTCGATTATCGCGACGCCTACCGGCAGCCGGATTGGATGAAGGCGCCGCGCGGGCCGGACGTCTCGCCGCAACTGAGCTGGTACCCGGTGGTGACCATGCTGCAGCTCGGTCTCGATATGGCCGTGGCGACAACCACGCCGATCGGCTACGGCCATGTCTACGCGCCGCAGGACTATGTGGAAGCCTGGAGTGCGGTGTTGGGCGTGAAGGACTGGTCGCGACAGGACCTCGCCGCCCTCAAAACCCATCTTGCCAGCAAGGTTGCAGCACAGGCCGACAGAGGCGGCTAGCTGGGGCTTCAGGGCACGGCCGAAATCAGCAGGAACATGGCGAATATGCCGAGATGGACCACTCCCTGGAGTCTCGTCGTGCGGCCCGTGCCGAGCGTGGGCGTGCTGACGAACATGGTGAGCAGAAGAAACACCGCGAGCCCCGACATCCGTTCAGGCTCATGATGCAGTCGATTTGCCACTGACGTAAATGGCGGAAAACGGCAGCGGGCGTAGGGAGCCCGCTGCCGCCAGGAGCGAGGCACGACGACGGACTGACGTGCTCGGCTCCTTGTTCCCGCAGCGGCTTGGCGGCAGACATCGCCGCGGGAAATTGCTGGATGTTCGCGGCTATCGCGGCGGCAGCATTTGGGGCGGGCGCCCTGAAACCAACAGGCTCCAGGCCGCCTTCTGTCAGGCCTTGCCCACGGGCAGCGCGACGAACCGGCTCGAGTCGTCGCGGGTGATCTGCATCAGTACGGCCTTGCGGCCAGCCTTGGCTGCATCGGCCATGGCCTTGGAGACGTCATCAGTGGTGTTCACCTTGGTCGAACTGACGGCGGTGATGACATCGCCCGGCTGGATGCCACGATCGGCCGCATCGCTATTGGGATCCACATCGGTGACGACCAGTCCTTTGCCATCGTCTGACTTGGCGATGGTCAGGCCAAGATCGGCCAATGCGTCGGCCTTGGCAGGCGCGACCTGCTTGCCGTCATCGCCGGAGGCCTGTTTGTCGCTGGACGGCAGTGTGCCGAGATCGACCTTGATCGTCTGGCTTTTGCCATTACGCAATACGGTAAGATCGACCGACTTGCCCGGCGCATAGGCGCCGATCGTGCGGGCGAGGTCTTTGGGCGAATCGACATCCTTGCCGTCGACCTGGGTGATGACGTCACCGGCGGCAATGCCTGCCTTGTTGCTGGGACCAGCGTCCTGGGCGTTCGAGACCAGTGTGCCCTTGTCGGATTTCAGACCAAGGGATTCAGCAATTTCAGCGGTGACCGGCTGGATCTGGACGCCGAGCCAACCTCGCTTGATGGAGCCTTCCTTCATCAGGTCTTCCACGACCTGCTTGGCGGTCGAGGCCGGGATGTCGAAACCAATGCCGACACTGCCGCCCGACGGCGAGAAGATGGCTGTGTTGATACCGATCACCTGGCCATTGAGATTGAAAGTCGGGCCCCCCGAATTGCCATGATTGACCGGAGCATCGATCTGGATGAAGTCGTCATAGGGGCCGGCGCCGATATCGCGGCCCCGAGCGGATACAATGCCGGAAGTGACGGTGCCGCCGAGGCCGAACGGGTTGCCGACTGCCACCACCCAATCACCGATGCGGATCTTGGAGTCGTCGGCGAAGTCGACATAGGTGAACTTGCCGCCGCCATCGACCTTCAGCACAGCCAGGTCCGTCCGCGGATCGGTGCCGACCAGCTTGGCGTCGAGTTCCTTACCGTCACTGGTGACGATGGTGAAGGACGAGCCTTCCGAGACGACGTGATTGTTGGTGACGAGATATCCGTCCTCCGAGATGAAGAAGCCTGAACCCTGTGCCACCGGGCGCGGCTTGCCGTCACCATGTTTGAAGCCGCCCTGCTGCCGGTTGTCGGGCAGGTTCTCGAAACCATCCTGATCGTCGGAACCGTCGTCGGCGACCGGCTGGACCGTGGACTTGACCTTGACGCTGACGACCGCCGGCGAAACCTGCTCGACGACATCGGCGAAGCTCGGCATCTGCGGCGCCTGGACATGCACCGCGTCGGCCAGCACGGGGGCAGTGCCGGAAACAACAGCTCCGACGCCTACAGCGCCTACAGCGCTCAGCGACACTACAGCCGCCGCCAGGCGCCGACGAGTTCCGGAATACGAATTGGGGACAATATTCATGGGGTTCCATCCTTTTGAGTGAGATGCACTGAGCATCCTTGGCCAGGATGGTTAGAAGAACCTACATTACGGCATCATTGCCATATCATGAAAGTTTTGTCATTTTCATTCCATAGTATTTATAAAGACGATATGTATAGTTATTTTCACTAATATTGCAAATTTGTAACTTGCACGTTCGATTATTATTCAATTCTGTGACATCGAATTCGGTGGATTTGCGATGTCACGACAATCTAAATCGACACTAGAAAAAGTGAATGTGCCTTCCGATTTATTCGGAGTTTACGCGACATTGGGCCGGGGCTTGCCGGGCGGCGATTTCAGATCGAATTTCATCGCGAGTTCTCTATGTGTTGATTGCATGGCAGGCCATTTGAAGGTAGCGCGCATGGCATTGGGCGCGCCTTTGTCGCCGGGACGCCAAGAGGCCGCTCCGGGCGGTGATTTTCAGCAGGGTGAGAGCCTCCCCAGGAGGTGATTATCGTCCAAGCGAGGCGTCGAGAGGGTCTGTCGCTAGCTCGCTAAAGACCGGCGCACCGCTACCATACCACTGGCCCTCCGTCCCGCATCGCCACCGGCATTCGAGCAACACTGGTGGCGCCTGTCGCGACGGGCGTCATTGGCGGAAAGACATGCTGTTCGACTAGCCTCATTCATACCGCAAGCAAGAAATAAACGCTCGATCCACGTTTGGGATTCACCGCATATTCCAAGAAAACCAGGTACTGCCTTAAATTACTTGGCTTTGATGCCATCCGCAGCAGCAGGTCGCACGGCGGGATGAAGTCCACGGAGAAGCATATGAGGCGCATCATCGTCGCTGCGATCATCGCAAGCATGGCAGCCCCCACCTGGGCAATGCCCGTCGGAGCGCTAAGGCCGTCGGCTTCCGATACGGTCACGAACATCGACCTAAGGAGGCCTTCCCGCCATCGACCGGGACATGGAGTACGGCCACCGCACCACAGGCCACCCCACTATCGGCCCTCGCGTCCGCCACGCCATCACCGGCATTCGAGGAACAATAGCGGCGCCGTCGCCGCGGGCCTCATTGGCGGAATGCTGCTCGGCGGGATGGCGATCTCGGCTGCCCGCCAGCACAATCACAGCGCTTGGAACAACCATGTGAACTGGTGCTCGCAGCGGTACCGCTCCTACCGGGTCTCGGACAATAGCTGGCAGCCCTACAATGGCCCACGCCGGCAGTGCATCTCGCCCTTCTGAGTGCGCTCTGGGCTCGCTGGTGCTAGGAAGCCTACTGGGATTTGTTGAAACGGCTGAATGCAAGCTTGGACGGGAGCAAAAGCGAGCCTGGCAAAGGCCGGCGGGGCCATTGGCGTGAGCCAGCGGAAGTATCCCGCCTGTTCAAAGAGCATCTCCGCGAAGGCGTTTGCCGATCAATTGATACATGTCCGGCGTTCTGGTCGATGCGACGAATCTCGGTCCGAAAGTCGCAGGTCCGCAGGGAAGACATGGTTCTCTGTTTTCATCCACGTCGATGCGCCAGTTGGGAGGACTATTGTGCTAAAAAATCTATCGATCGCGGCAATCAGCGCCATCATGATTGTAAGCTTCAAGCATTCCGCGTTTGGCACGTCGATCGGCGTGGGCAATCCCTACCCAGTCAGTCACTACGAGTGCCAGGACGGCACGCGTCTGGCAGTGCGTCTCCTCGGGGATCGCGCTTCTGTATCCGTCAACGACGCGGCCGAGGTCGATCTGCCCTCCAAGGGACCGGAAGGAACGACGTATTCGAACGGTCAGTGGACGCTGACCATCATACAGGGACGCCTGTCCTGGGGTGTTGGCCGAGCTGTGCCATCTCTATGCGCCGGCGGTTGAGCCTCCCACCTCAGGAAAACTGATGAAGACTATCCAGTTCGGTCGCGCACTTCATCGCAGCTTTCGAGATCCAGATACGCGTCGGCTCCTCGTGCATTGCAGTGTTTCTGGACGCCTGGTGCCTCGGCGCGGCCGGCGGCAGGAACAATGGCACCCATGACAATCTCCATCCGTCAAACCAGCGGTTAATGCATGTCGCCCAGAAGTGCGCAGCGGTTCTGGGCGACATGCATTAAAACAAAGACTTAAAGCGAGTCGCCTGAATCTGTTTCGACGCGACACGCTTTAATCCCAAGAGATGCGCTTCGACAATAATACCGAAAACGCACGCGCTCTGACGGCAGAGCATAAAATGCAAAGAATCCAGAAACTAGGCATTGTGTCTCCAAATATCCGAGCCACCATGCAGAATTATTGACAACGTGTTCGCATGCGCGTGATGTCGGCTTAATTCACCAAAGAGGACGAAAGATATGCGGAGATATGCACTAGCTGCCCTGTTAAGTGCCGCACTCGGCTTTGGTATTCCTCTTGCCGCTGTGTCCCCAGCGGGAGCTGTGACCGTAAATATAAATATCGGATCAAACCTTAACAACGGCCGCGCGATTACTTGCGCTCAAGGCCAGCGATTGATTCAGAGCAGAGGTTTCAGGGACGTGCGTCGCGTGGACTGCCGGGGACGCAATTTTGTTTATCACGCGCGTCGCATTGGCGGCAGCACTTTCGAAATAGTGCTGAATGCCCGTACTGGCCGCGTGGTGGATTTCCACCGCATTCGTAGATGACTCAGAGAGGCAAGGGAATGACGCAGTTGTCCGAGACCCAGCAACCCAGACGATCTGCGTGGACGAACTCGGCGATCGGAATCGTCTTTATCCTGGCAGGGATCTTCGTGTTGGGCGATCTGGCGCTGGCCACGACCATCAGCGCACTTGTCCTGGGAATTGCGATCGTATGCGCCGGCTTTGTCGAGATCGCCCTCGCCATCTGGGCCGGCGGGTGGCGTGGTTTTCTCTGGCAGACGATGCTCGGCATCCTGTACGTCGTTTTTGGCTGCCTGCTCATCAGCTTGCCGGTGCTGGGATCTATCATCCTCACATGGGTGCTCGGTGTCGTGCTCGTGATATCTGGGCTCGGAAGAATGTCTTTGAGCCTGCGCTACCTGTCCACCGACCGATGGATGATGCTTGTTTCCGGCCTGTTCGGTCTCGCGGCTGGCTTCTTGATACTCATCGGATGGCCATCGACCGGGGTTTGGGTGATTGGGGCGTTCATGGGTATCGACCTAGTTCTTCACGGCCTGGGCTGGCTCGTTACAGGCTTTCGGCCAACGGATACGACCCGATGATCCAACCATTTTCACCGTGACCGTTACCCGCTTTGCGGCATTGGCTCCTGTCCTGCCGCGACGGTTCCCAAGCGCGGCAAGCTTTTTGCGTAGGGTTTCATTTTGTCCTGGACGTCGCGAACGGCCCGTCGATGCGCACGATGCCGCATGATCGGGATCAGCCACCCCTCGAGACCAGCAGCGCGCCTCTGATCACATAGGAGAAGTTCGGGCGGCTCCGGACGAGAATTCGTCGCGACAAAGCCGAGCGCAACGGACGAAGCGGCCGACAACCAATGTCGAGACCGCAGGCTTGCCAGTCGGACAGGCAAGCAAAATGAGACGTGCTGCACACTATTCGGATTTCCGGCTCAATCTTTCACCTTCTAGGATGTGTATTACGTGCCCTTGGAAAGTCTTAGCCTAGGAGGGTCCCATGTCCGATCTGATCGTCATCGTCTATCCAAACGAGGCCAAGGCTGAAGAGGTACGTCAACGGCTCATAGGACTTCAAAAGGAATACGTTATTAAACTTGGCGACGCGGTTATTGCCACCAAGACCGAGGCGGGTGCGATAAAGCTCAATCAACTTGTGAATACGACGGCGGCAGGCGCTGTATCCGGTAGCTTCTGGGGCTTGCTTATCGGTGTTCTCTTCCTGAATCCGTTGATCGGACTTGCGGTCGGCGCCACCTCCGGAGCCCTTGGCGGCGCTTTGACGGACGTGGGTATCAACGATGCGTTCATGCGCGATCTGTCAGCCAGCATCCAGCCTGGGGACGCTGCCCTGTTCGTGCTCGCGCACGAGATGACAGCGGACAAGGTGCTCAAGGAGATCCAGGCCTTTGGCGGCGTGGTGCTTAAGACGTCGCTGGATGAGACGAAGGAGCAGGTTCTGCGCGATGCGCTTCAACGCGCTTCCGCGATGGCCGGCCAAGGCGCGGCCGCGACCGCCTGACCGCGGTCACGGAACATCCCGGAATCGGAACTCTGCTGGTCGGCAAGGGCGATGGATGGCCCGATAGTAAGTGGGCGATGCAAGCATGTCCGGCCTTGAGACAGCGGCCCTGCTTTTGATTGAAGCCATCTGCGGCGCGGGCGGAGCTTTCGCTACGACTTGGTTTTGGCGCATGGCTGCGCTGGGTTGGAAATCTGTCGCGGCGGCTGGCGTCGTGGGAGGACTGACCCTGACAGGGCTGGCCGGTCGGATTCCCGCCTTGGCAAACTTCCTCGGCAACGTCGAAAATGCTGTCGATGCCACCGCTCGTGGTGTCGGCACCCTCACGCCCGGCGTGCTGATTGGCGTCGGCATTGCCGGCCTTCTTGGCGGCATCCTGTCGGTTTGTATCATCGGCCTCGTCCGGGGCGCGGGATCCGGACGTCGCTAGGGGCCCGGCCAATCGAATTTCCTGGCGGCAATCACGCGTTCCGCCGATCGGCGGACCCAAGCAACTGAGCGATCCAAAGGGTCGCCGGCGATTGCGAGCAAAAAGTAACCAGCGCGATGGTGATGGGCACACCTATGAACGCGCCGAACACACCCCAAAGAAACGACCAGAAGAAGACCGAAAACAGCACCACAAAAGGCGACATCGCCAACACGTAACCGGCAACCCGCGGTTCTATGTAGCTGCCGATGACGAACTGAATGATGTTGAGGCCGGCAAAAATCGAGACGGCGGCCTGTGGCGATCCGAACTGCGCGAGCGCGTAAAGCGTCGGCAAGAATGTCGCGACGAACGGCCCGATAAACGGAATATAGTTCAAGGTGAAGGCGATAACGCCCCACTCGGCGGCAAACCGCAGTCCGAAAGCCGCCGAAAGCGCGCACACCATCGAACCGGTCGCAAGGCTCATCAATGTCCGAACCAGCATGTAACGTCGCCATTTCGATGCTGTCTGACTGCTGCCATTGATCAGTGCGGCCGCCGCCTGGGCGCTCAGCGCTACACGAGCATTGCGAGCCGCCGCTTCAGCGTCGAGAAGACCCAGAAGCACGTAAACGACGACAACGATCCAGAACGAGATCACGGTATTCAGCCTTGCGGTCACGCCTTGAGCTATCCGCACGAACCAGCCGACATTGAAATGCTCGGCCCAGGCGCCGGCCATCACGACACCGTGCCCTTCCAACCACTCGGCGAGTTGACTGTAGAGTCCTTGAAAGCGGGCGCTGTCGGCGAGGACCGATCGGCCAATGCGGCCAAAACCCCAACTGGCGATCGATGCAAAGGCGAAGAATGCCAGGACGACGACACAGACGACTATCGCCAGTGCGATCAGCTTTGGAAGAAGCCGCTGCAGGTTGCGCTGCAATGGCCACACCAGCGCGATGAGGAAAAGAGCGCACACGACTGGCGCGAAAATTGAGGCAGCGGCCTGCAGCGCCCATATGACGGCGATAACCGCCAGAATATACGTAGGCGCAAAGAGCGTTCGCTTCGCCATGGTATAGTCTGTTCCCGGCCGGCTGGATGACGTTACAGACAACTCCGAAATTGGTCCGGAAGCTTGCTCAGCGCCCAGACCAATGTTCATCGATATCGCTTAACCAGCTCGATTCGTGCTGAATAAAGCTGATCTTACGCATCGCGCCTAGCACCGTTTTGTGATGGGTCGACCCTGACGATCGCGAACCGTGTGACCCCAGCGATCACGAACCCAGCATTCGCGATGATGCGCGCGCGGTGCCGTCGCAGCGCCGACCACAGCCCCTGTGCCGCCACCGACCGCCGCGCCTACAAGGGCACCTCGACTGCCGTTTGCAAGGCCGCCGATGACCGCACCCGTTCCGGCTCCTGCCAACGCCGTGCCTGCTGTTCGCTGTTCCGTGGCAGTACAACCCGCGGCCATCAGAGCCAAAGCAGAAACGAATATAATACTTCTCATGGTTTCATCTCCTGGGTACATTTACATCCGCTCGCCAACAACGAGCATTCCGTCCAACAATGTGCCGATTGTTCCTATAGGATTGGGAGCGACTCCAACGCTCTATGAGCAATTCTGGGGTAGACGGTCTTTATGTGCTGGAGGCCGTCCGACAGGTATGGCCTTCAGACTATTTGGGGGCCGACCGGCCGCCTGTATCGAGCCCGGCCGGATTGCTATCAATAGTCGACCGCATCGCGAATGATGGGACAGGTCATGCAATGACCCCCGCCTCGGCCGCGGCCGAGCTCCGCGCCTGAGATAGTGATGACCTCTATGCCTTCCTTGCGCAGCAGCGTATTTGTGTATGTGTTGCGATCGTAGGCAAAAACGACACCAGGCGAGGCGCAAACTAGGTTGGCGCCGCTGTCCCACTGGGTGCGCTCGCGCATGTAGTCGTTGCCGCCGGTTTCAACGACGCGCATCTTCTTGAGACCAAGCGAGTCACGCACCGTCTCAACGAAACTGCCTTTGTCCTTGTGGAGTTCGACGCCCCCCTTGCCGTCAGGGCGATAGGAGAATGCGTCAATGCCGTTGACGATGTCCGGATACATCAGCACGCAGTCACGATCGGCAAACGTGAATACCGTGTCGAGATGCATCGCCGCGCGCAGCTTAGGCATTGCGGCGACGATCACACGTTCGGCAGCTCGTTTCTCAAACAGGGCCGCCGCCACTTGGCTGATAGCCTGGCGCGAAGTGCGCTCGCTCATGCCGATAAGCACATTGCCCTTGCCGATAGGCATCACGTCCCCACCCTCGAATGTGGCAAGCCCCCAATCCCTGGTCGGGTCACCCCACCAGACATTGACCTTGCCGGCGAAGTCCGGGTGGAACTTGTATATCGACGTGGTGAGGATGGTCTCCTCGTGGCGCGCAGGCCAATAAAGGGCGTTCAGCGTCACGCCGCCATAGATCCAGCAGGTGGTGTCCCGGGTGTAGAGCGTGTTGGGCAAAGGCGGCAGCAGATATTCGTTGACGCCGGCCGCGTCACGGATCAGCGCCAGTTGTTCGCCGCCGATGCTTTCCGGGAATTCGAAGGTCGACAGCCCGCCGATCAGTGTTTCAGCGAGGTCGCGATTAGAGAGGCCGTCGAGATAGGAGCGGACCTCGTCGATGAGGCCGAGGCCGACCTGGTTCGGTACGATCTGCTGGTCGAGGATCCACTTCTTGGCTTCCGGAATGGCGACCGTCTCGGCGAGCAGATTGTGCATCTCGACCACCTCGACGCCCCTGTCGCGCATCTTGGTCATGAAGTCGAAATGATCGCGCTTGGCATTGTCTACCCAGAGCACGTCGTCGAAGAGGAGTGCGTCACAATTGCTGGGTGTCAGCCGCTGGTGGGCACGGCCGGGAGCGCACACCATGACCTTGCGCAACTGACCAACCTCTGAATGAACGCCGAATGAAGTATTGTTTGTCATGACCTTCCTTCTTTCTGTTCAAGGTGCGATGGCGCCCGTCAGCAGCCCGTAGGCTCCGATCAGGCCAGCGATGAGCGTGACGGCGAACACGAAGAGTTCGGCGAGCGTGAACAGCTGCAATTTCTGCTCGCGCCGCGCCCAGACGTAGAGGATAGTTCCGGGCGCGAAGAGGACGGCAACAAGCAGCACGTATTTGAGCCCGGCGGCGACGAACATGAAGACCGTGTAAATCGCCGCGATCCAGGCGAAGATCTGGTCGCGGCCGCGCTGATCCGGCGTCTTTTCATAGCCAACGCCGCTACGAGCGAGCAGGATGCCGTAGCCAGCCACGAGCAGGTAGGGCAGCAACGCGGTGACGCTCGTCATGTCGAGCATGAAGTTGAACGCGTCCCGCGACCAGTAGGTGGAGATCACGAAGAGCGATACGACGATGTTGGTGAGCCAGAGTGCATTAGCGGGAACCTTGTTGCCATTCTGCGCTGCGAAGAGCCTTGGCATGTCCTCCGACTTCGCCGCCGCGAACAGCACCTCGGCGCAGATTAGGGACCAGGCGAGATAGGCGCCGAGCACCGAGATCAGAACGCCGATCGAGATGAAGACCGCACCCCAGTGACCGACGACCGCTTCGAGAACGCCGGCCATCGACGGCTGCTGGACACCGGCGACAGCCGATTGCGGCAGAGCCGCGTAGGGCAGCAGCGTGACCGCTACCATCAGGCCTGTGACGCCGACGAAACCGAGAATCGTCGCCGTACCGACGTCGGAACGCACCTTGGCAAAGCGGGAATAGACGCTGGCGCCCTCGATGCCGAGGAAGACGAAGACCGTGATCAGCATTGTGTCGCGCACCTGGGCGATCAGGGACTTCGGCGGCATGTCCAAGCCGCCGAAGAAATTCTCGCGGAACTGCCCGAAATGAAAGAAGAAGATCAGGAGCAGGATGAAGACCAGGATCGGCACGATCTTGGCAATCGTCACGACAGTATTGATGAAGGTCGCCTGCTCGACGCCGCGCAGGATCATGAAGTGGAAAGCCCAGATGCCGATCAACGAGACGATGATGGCGATGGCGCTGCTGCCGTCCCCAAAGATCCCGGGAAAGAACCGCCCCAGCGTCGAGCCGATGAGCACCCAATAGAAGACGTTGCCCAGGCAACTACCGAGCCAGTAGCCGAAGGCGGACAGGAAGCCCATGTAGTTGCCGAAGCCGGCCTTGGCATAGGCGAAGACGCCTGAGTCGATGTCTGGCCTCTTCTCGGCCAACGCCTGGAACACCCGCGCCAGCATGTACATGCCGGTTCCCGCAATTGCCCAGGCGATGATTGCGCCGAACGGACCTGTCGCAGTCGCGAACCGGCCAGGCAGATTGAAGATGCCCGCGCCGACCATCGATCCCACAACCATGCTGGTCAGCGCAAACAGCGAAAGCTTCTGATTTTCGTTTGAAGTCATAAACCGCTCTCCTGGCTGCGCGAACCAGAGTTCGCGATCAGACGCCTCGCCGACACGTCTCGGTCCAGCAAGGTTATGTCTGATCAGAAGCAGTAAATTCGAATATCGGCAACCGGTTAAACGAGCCAAGGCAAAGGTTTTGGACGTCAGGTATACTAGTGGGATTTTATGCCAATCACGTGGGCGCCAGATTCGAGATAGGTTGCAGGCGTAACAATGAGGCCGCTGGACCGCCGTCCGCTAAGGAATTGTTGATCCAAATTCAATGAACTCGACCGTTCAGCAAAAATTCTCGATATGGACCCTGACGGCTATGGTCGTCGGTTCGATGGTCGGCGCGGGCATCTTCTCTTTGCCGCAGGCTTTTGGTCGCGAGACCGGTCCGTTCGGGGCCATGATCGCTTGGGCCATCGCTGGCGTCGGAATGCTGATGTTGGCCTTCGTCTTCCAGACCTTGTCGGTTCGCAAGCCGGACCTCGATGCGGGCGTGTATGCCTATGCCAAGGCCGGCTTTGGCAACTATCTCGGCTTCCTCTCGGCCCTCGGTTACTGGTCTGCCGCCGTTCTCGGCAACGTTTCCTATTTCGTGCTGATAAAGTCGACGCTGGGGCTTTTCTTTCCTGTGTTCGGCGATGGCAATACCATCACGGCGATCGTCATTTCCTCGATGCTTCTGTGGATCGTACATTCGCTGATCCTGCGGGGCGTCAAGGAAGCGGCGGCGATCAACACCATTGTCACTTACGCCAAGATCATTCCGATCTTTCTCTTTATCATCTTCGTTATCTACGGCTTCAGCGCCGATGTCTTCACGGCCAATTTCTGGGGCGGGGAAGAAGTCAGCGTTGGCAGCATCGCGAGCCAGGTTCGCGGGACCATGTTGGTGACCGTATTCGTCTTTGTCGGAATCGAAGGCGCGAGCGTCTATTCGCGTTACGCACGCAACCGCGGGGATGTCGGGGTCGCGACGCTCCTTGGTTTTCTCGGCGTGCTCTGTCTGCTTGTGCTGGTCACCATTCCCTCCTACGGGATCATGCTTCGTCCTGAACTGACAGCGCTGCGCAATCCCTCCATGGCCGGCGTATTGGAAGCGGTGGTCGGGCCATGGGGCGCCAAGTTCGTCAGCTTCGGCCTGCTGATCTCCGTTGCCGGTGCCTATCTGTCCTGGGTGCTGCTGGCCGCTGAAATCCTGTTCACCGCATCACATCACCAGACCATGCCGCGTTTTCTTGCGTATAAAAACAAGCATGGCGTGCCGTCGCGGGCGCTCTGGCTGACCAATACGGTCGTGCAGGTTTTTCTGGTCCTGACGCTCTTTGCTCAACAGGCCTTCAGGCTCGCTCTCGAGCTGACCAGTTCCATGATCCTCATCCCATATCTTCTTGTCGCCGCTTACGGGGTCAAGCTCGCATGGGGCGGCGAGAGCTACGAGAACGACCCCGTAGCGCGGCGTGTCGACTTCGCAAGGGCGGCGATAGCATTGATCTATACGGCCGGTCTCATCTACGCCGCCAGCGCCAAGCACCTGCTGCTCTCGGCCGTCATCTACGGACCGGGCACGATCCTCTTCGTCATGGCTCGGAAGGAGCGGGGGCAGAGGGTGTTTACTCCCGCCGAGATGGGGATGTTCGTCGTCGCCGCACTTGGCGCGGTCGCGGCAATCTACGGCATCCTTGCCGGCGCCATCGCAGTCTAGGGCCCAAAGCTGTTTCGCAGCAGAAGACCACTCAGCGTGTGCGCCCTGCTGTCAGGCTGGCTGATCTGCTGCGAGCTCGTGGCTTGGGCGCCTTGCCAGCCTTCCACGCGTGCCTCCTTTGGCGTAATGCCGAATTCCTTCCTGAACATCCGGCTATACGCCGATGGATCCGTGAAGCCCCAATCCCCGGCAATGGCGGAGATCGGGCGCCCATCCAAGCTGTTGGAAAGTATATCGCGTGTCTTGAGCAGGCGTTTGTGGCGAATATAATTCGAAACACCTCCGGCCGGTTCGAATATCCGGTAGAGGCGAGAGCGGGACACACCGAGTTCGCGGCAAAGCCTGTCGGATGCCAAGGACTGATCATTCAAACTTTGTGCAATGATTTTGGCAGCGCGCTCGGCGATCACGGCGTCGATCACACGCTTCGCCTCGGTGATGCGGTCATGTGATGGCGACACGCACGCAGCCAGCAGATTGGTGGTGGCAGTGGCAATGTGCGACACATCCACGGCCCTCAGATCGGAAAAGGAACGGTGCAGCAGAAGCATGTAGTCTGCCAGGAGTCTTTTCGACTCCTCACGTATTTCAATCCTGGACGATTGGATGAAAGGCAGGTCGCGTGGCAGGAAAACGGCAAGGAGGGCGTCGTTCTCCATCACGCATTCGTAGGGCTCTGCAAAAGATTGCAGGGTCGTTCTCACGACCTGCCAACTTCCAGGAAGCCTGCCCTTGGACAAGGGCAGGCTCAAATACCAATTGTCCACCGAAGGGTTTTTCAAATGCCGCCAGCGACAGCGGTAGCCACTGCCAGGCAATTCGAGGAACATGACAGCCAACGTTCCCAGATCCCACACTGTTTCATGTGCTGGAAACGAATGGCTCCGTTCTTGCATAAGTTCAGTGTCGGCAACGCCTTGATACCAGGTTCGAAACAGGTCGAATTGCTTAGCAGGTGGTGCCGTGGAGGTATCGATGTCGACGGCGCATTGCAGGGACTTCTCGGCACCTGCTCCTCCAGATAGCCCGGCGGCATGAACCATAGCATCCATAGCAACTATCCGTCTTTGTTGGTGCAACACGGGTTATTGCAAGAACATTAGTTCATTCTAATATATACAACTCCGGCAAGCAATGTTGAAGGTGGATGTAATACCCTGTCTACTACCAGCATAGAAGCATGTTAATCAATCGTTAACATGCCATCTGGCCCATTTGAGGTATCCACCAGGAATTCGTGAACTGGGCTTAATTGTACCCGACGGAAGTTGTGGAGGTGGCTGCGTGATATCCGAGGCTTATCAGACCGGTTGTGGTGGCTCTCAACTCAGTATGCAAGGCATCCCAATCATAGACCACCAGTCCATTTTTCTTGTTGGAGGCTGTACTCCCTGAAATGTCTTGTGGGACTAATGCCCGGATACCACGCGCACAACGGGAATCGGTAAGGACGATCTAGCCGCCCTCGCAGGCGTCACCGCGAGATCTGCAGCATGATCCTCATCGGCAGGGACCACACAGCCATGGCGCATGAAACCAGCGAGGGCCTCGGACGTCGCGACTTCATGATCGCATCGGTCGCTACCATCGGCGCTGCCGCTGCGCTCATGGCCGGGCCGGCGCAGGCGCAAACGGGCTCGGCACCTGCAAGCGCGTCTCCCGCAGGGACGTCGGGGACCGTCTATACCGGCGATGTCATCGACGGAAAGAAGGTCATCAGTTCGCTTGACATCTCGGATCTGAAACCAGGCAAGCACAGCTTTTATTTCCAGGGCGTACAGATGCCGACGGGCCAGCACTGGTACGTCTCGGTGATGGTCGCCAAGGGGGCAGCCCCAGGCAAACGACTGGGGCTGATGAGCGGCGTGCATGGCGATGAAATGAGCCCCATTCAAACCGTGCAATCCGTAATGCGTGAGCTCGATCCGGCCGCGATGTCGGGATCGGTGGTGGCGGTACTCGACATTTCGCGCCCCGCAATGGAAGGCATGGAACGGAGATGGTCGAATTCGGGGCGCGGGATCGACCTGATCGACATCAATCGGTTGTTCCCTGGCAACGAGGACGCTCCCGACGCGCCGACGCGCCACGCCGGCCTGATATTCAACCGGCTTCTGCGGTCAAACCTCGACTACGGGATCGATTTTCATACAGCCGCCACGGGCATGGACGCGACGGCGTTCCACCTTGCGCGCATGGATCTCCCCGAAGTGCGGGCGATGGCGGAACTCTATCCGGTCGATCAGATTTTCGACAACTTTGGCGAGCGAGGTCTTCTCGCCAATGCCCTCATCGATGCCGGCATTCCCGCCTTCACGCCCGAGATCGGCAAGCCGCGGATCTTCGATCACGACATGATCGCCCTGTTCGTCGAAGGAACGATGAACGTCATCAAGCACCACGGAATAATTTCAGGCCCTATCGGCAGAACCAGCAAGGATTCGAGCGTTTTCGTCGCGGACGGCATGTTTCCCGTCACCGCGACGCATGGCGGTTTCGTCGAATTGTTGGTCGAACTCAATGAGACCGTTCGGCCCGGACAGAAAGTTGCAGTCCAGAGGAACACCTTCGGCGAAATCGTCGCGGAATATTTCGTGCCTCTCGGCGGCGAAGTCGGTGCCAGGCGGACCGATGCAACAGCCGAGTCGGGGACTCCGATCGTATTCCTCATCTTTGACAGCGCCAATCCTGTCGGCGGCGATGTGTTGGTCGAGTAACGGGACCTGAAACGACAAGAACCGCGACACGAAGCGCCGTCCGGCAGGTGTCAGTGTCGCTCAACCGAAAGCAAAAGACATGCTGCGGCTAGGCTCGAAGTACGGTCACCTCGTTCACAGTTCCGGTTGCGGTTGTCTCAATCCCGATCTTCAACGAGTCTCTCGTCGTCTGGAGGCCTTTTCCAGGCGTAGTTTTCTCTCCGGTTTCGGGGCTGCCGCCATCGCCGGGGTGCTGACAAAGCCGTCCTTCGCGCAGACGGCCGCGCCCCCTTCCAAGATCCTGTTTCGCGAAGTCCGGCTATTCGACGGCAAGTCGGGTACGGTGAAGGACGGAGCGCAAATCCTGGTGGAGGGCGGCAGGATTTCCGGAATCGATATGACGAACGCCCCTCCCCCGGAGGACGCCACCGTCATCAAATGCCGCAATGGCGTTCTCATGCCAGGGCTCATCGACGCGCATTGGCATGCGATCTTCGCGGCGGTCCCGGTCAACATCCTGCTTAACGGCGACCCGGGGATTATCTTCGCAGCGTCCACCGCCGAGGCGGATCGCACGCTCAGTCGCGGCTTCACCACCATACGCGATCTGGGAGGTCCCTCCTTCTCCTTCAAGCAGGCTATCGACACCGGGCTGATCCCTGGCCCGCGCATCTATCCCTCCGGCGCGATGATCACGACCTCCGGGGGCCACGCCGATCTTCGCCTGCCAAGCGAGATTCCGCGCGACGGCGGCAAGCTCAGCAAAGGTGAACTCCTGGGGGGAGCGGCCATCGTCGACGATATCGGCGACCTGAAGATGCGGATCCGGGAGCAGCTTCTCCAAGGCGCGTCACAGATAAAGTTGGTGGGCGGCGGTGGCGTATCATCGCCCCGCAGTCCGCTGGACATCGTCACCTTCAGCGAAGAAGAGCTGCGGGCAGGCGTCGAGGTGGCACAGGATTGGAGCACCTACGTTACCGTGCACGCCTATACGTCTCGCGCGATACGACGCGCGCTGGCAGCTGGGGTGCAGTCGATCGAGCACGCGCATCTGATGGACGAGGACACGGCGGCGATGATCGCCGAGAAGGGCACATGGCTAAGCACCCAGCCCTTCCTGACGGCGGAGGACACCGGCCCGCTGACGGGACCTAGCGCCGACCGCGCCCAGGAGCTTTTCTCAGGGACGCCGAGGATATATGCCTTTGCTCGCAAGCATGGCATCAAGACGGCCTGGGGTTCCGACGTGCTGTTCTCGCCTGCGTTGGGTCCGCGCCAGAGCATGATGCTCACGCATTTGGCCAACTGGTACAAGAACGCCGAAGTCCTGCAGATGGCCACCTCCGGCAATGCCGAACTGCTCGCACTCTCCAATCTGCGCAACCCTTATCCGGGCAAGCTCGGCGTCATCGAAGAAGGAGCTTTCGCGGACCTCTTAGTCGTGGACGGCAACCCGCTCGACGACATCCGGCTGATCGAGGATCCGCATAAGAACTTCGTCGTCATCATGAAGGACGGCCGGCTTCACAAGAGCACCCTTTGAGAGTCAGCGGAAAACCGTATGCCGCCTTCACTTCCCAGCAATCAGTTAATCCGACACGGCCTCATGGTCCTGACGAAGCAAGGCCGCGAGAAAATCTCGACTAGGCAGTGGTCGTCATCGGGAAATCTCGCCGCGAGGCAACCAGACAGGCTCCTGACGCTCCGTCCGGCAGACTTCTTCCTGATACTTTCCATTGAGCGCTCTCGGCTCTCTTCTCTGCCCGCAGGGTGCGAGATCGATATTTAGAACCTGCATGGAACGGGGACATGCCAGAAAAATCGGATCACCCACCTGCAACGCCATATGAACGGGCCGAAATCGAGCAGGGCAAGTGGCGCAGGTTTCTGCTCTTTGGGCTCCTCCTGCTTGCGGGCGGCGTGTTTTCAGTCGCAGTTCCCAGCGTTTCCAATTTCGCATCCAACGTCGTGTTCGCCGTGGCCCTGATGGCAGTCGGCGTCATCAAGGTCATCCAATCGCTCTGGATCAAAAGTTGGGTGGGCTTCGTGTGGCAGGAACTGACCGGCTTCTTCGAGCTCATCGGCGGCATCATGATTTACTTCAATCCTATCAAAGCATCGGCCGCAATATCACTGTTCATAGCGTTTGTACTATTTGTCCACGGTGTTCTTCAATTAATCATCGCCGCTGAAGTCAGGAAAGTCGGCGGCTGGTATTGGTTCGCCGTTTCCGGAATCGTGGCCATATTCGCTGCTTTCTCCATACTGCTGAAGTGGCCGATCGTCAGAGAGATGCCGACTGGCTTGGTGGCCGGATTTTCCATGATGATTGCTGGACTGGCGTATCTCGTCATTGCCCTGAGCGTGCGCAGGACGAAGATTTTGTCTTGAGAGCAGGATCCGACGATGATGAAAAGCAATTTTGACTTTCGAGCCAGGGTCGTGGCGGCCGCATTGCTAGTCAGCGTGGGCGGCTTCGCGGGAGCGGCACGTGCGCAGACCGCGGCGACGGTGCCAGTGGTCGTGCAGAAGGTCCAGTCCGGTCCGGCAAACGCGCCGCTGACATACAACGCGCAGGTCGAGGCGATCGATGCGGTCGACATTCAGGCGCGCGCGTCCGGCCTGCTCAAGGAGATCAGGTTCTCCGAAGGCCAGCACGTGAAGGAGGGCGATCTGCTTTTCGAAATCGAGCCGGATCAACTGTCGGCGGCGGTAATGTCCGCACAGGCGCAGGTGGCCAGGACCGAAGCCACCCGCAACGCCGCGCGACAAAGCCTCTCACGCGCCAGGGACCTGCTCAGCCGCAGGACTATTTCTCAGGCCACGTTGGATGACGCGCAGGCTGCATTCGATGTCGCCGCGGCGGATGTTCAAAGCGCCAATGCAGCCCTCAATACGGCCGAACTCAATCTTTCCTATGCTCAGATCAGGTCTCCCATCAATGGCACCATCGGCCGCTCCCTGGCGACGCGCGGTAATCTCGTGGGGCCCGGCTCCGGATCATTGGCGCGCATCGTACAACTCGATCCTATCCGCGTCGCATTCTCGATCGCTGACAGCACTTTGGTCGACATCAGGCAGAAACTTGCCGGTGGCCAGAAGATCGATGCGAACAAATTCCACCTGAGTCTGTCTCTCGCCAACGGCACACAATTTGCTCTGCCGGGGCGGGTGCAGTTCATCGACAACGAGGTCAATCAGCAGACCGGTACCGTCGCTGTCCGCGCGCTGTTCCCCAACCCCGACCACATTTTGGCGCCTGGCCAGTTCGTCCGGCTAACAATCGTCGACGAAGAAGCCCGGAAATTGCCGATGGTGCCGATGGCGTCCGTTCTTCAGGACCGCCAGGGCAAGTTCGTCTTCGTGCTCAACGACAACAATACCGTGACCAGGCAGGCGATCACGACCGGTGCGCGCATCGACAATCGCTGGGCGGCGACGAGCGGATTGGAAGGCGGCGAAACGATCGTCGTCGAGGGCCTGCAACGCGTTTCCGATGGTCAGCAGGTCACCCCCCGCGAAGCGGAGGGTACGCAATGATCTCGGACCTCTTCATCAGCCGCACCCGGCTCGCGATCGTCGTCTCGATCATCATTTCGATCGCCGGCGGGATCGCGGTGTTTTCCCTTCCCATACAGCAGTATCCGCAGATCACCCCTCCAACGGTGACGGTGTCGGCCTCCTATCCGGGAGCAAGCGCGGAAGTCATCGCCGACGTGGTGGGCGGCCCGCTGGAGACGGCCATCAATGGCGTGGACCACATGATGTACATGTCGTCCACCAGCTCCAATGCCGGCCAATACACGCTATCGGTGACCTTCGAGGTCGGAACCGATCCCGAGACAGCACAGATCAACGTGCAGAACCGCGCCCAGCTGGCGATCTCGCGCCTGCCGGCGGCGGTCGCGCAGCAAGGTGTCTCCGTGCGTGCCCGCTCGCCGGATTTTATCCTCGGCATCGCTTTCTATTCGCCGGACGACAGCCTCGATGCGCTGGCGATCACGAATTTCATCACCACGACCGTCGCCGACACGATATCGCGCGTGCGGGGCGTCGGCGAGGCCTCGGTCGCCGGGGCTTCGGAATACTCGATGAGGGTGTGGCTCAACCCGCAGCGCATGGACGCGCTTGGCCTGACGCCCGACGATGTCTCGGCCGCCATCCAGCGGCAAAACATCCAGGCGACGCTCGGACAGGCCGGCGCCCCCCCGCAGGCGCAGGGCTCGGAGCTGCAATACACTCTGGTCGCGCAGGGGCGGCTGAGAAGCGTCGAGGAGTTCGGGGACATCGTCGTGCGCACGGGCTCGGCGGGGGCCAAGGTCTACCTGCGCGACATCGCGCGGCTCGAGCTTGGCGCGCTAAGCTATGCTTCGAGCGCCAGCTTCGCCGGACACGCCTCGGCGATGATGCAGATCAACCAGTCGCCCGGCGCCAACGCCATCCAGACCGCGGCGTCGGTCCGCGCCGAACTGGAGCGCCTCTCGTCACGCTTTCCCAAAGGCATGCAGTATCACATCGTCTACGACGCGACCCGCTTCGTGAATGCCAGCATCTCGCTGACGGCCAGAACCCTGCTTGAGGCGTTCCTGATCGTTCTCGCAGTCACCTACGTCTTCCTGCAGGATTGGCGCGCCATGTTCATCTCGGCGCTTGCCATCCCGGTTTCCATGCTCGGCGCCTTGGCGGTGCTGTTTGCCGCCGGCTATTCGCTGAACATGATTTCTCTTTTGGCGCTGGTGCTGGCGATCGGCCTGGTGGTGGACGATGCCATCCTTGTCGTCGAGAACGTCAAGCATGTGCTGGAGGATACCCCTGACATCGCGGTCGCCCACGCCACGCGCAAGGCGATGCACCAGATCACCGGGCCGATCATTTCCACGACCTTGGTGCTGCTTGCCGTGGTGACGCCGACTGCGTTTCTCGGCGGCATAGGCGGCCAGCTCTACCGGCAGTTCGCCGTGACGCTGTCTTCGGCGCTGGTGATTTCCTCCTTTGTCGGATTGACCCTAAGCCCGGCGCTGGCCGCACTGCTTTTGCGGCGCGATATGGGCCATTTCAAGCGTGGCCCGCTGGCCTGGTTCACGGCATTCATGAACAAGACGCGCGACGGCTATGGACGCCTCGTCGGGTTTCTGGTGCGGCATTGGTACGTGCCGGTGGCGGGATTGCTTGCCTGTTTTGCCGCCGCCTATCTGATCTTCACCGGGCTACCGTCGACTTTCCTGCCCGACGAGGACCAAGGCGCGCTGTTCGTCGACATCCAGTTGCCCAATGCCGCTTCGCTCGACCGCACGAAAGCCATCGTGGAGGACGTGCGCAAGATTCTGACCGACACCGGAGGCGTGCAAGACGTCATCACGGTTGCGGGGTTCAGCATCCTTCAGTCGACGAGTTCGCCGAGCGGCGCAATGGCGGTCGCGGCGCTGAAGCCCTGGGACGAGCGCAGGTCCAGCGAACTGCAGCTCGCCGGCATCCTGCAGGCGCTGCGGATGAAGTTCTCCCAAATTCCGGGCGCGAACGTCGCCGTGTTCGCGCCGCCGGCGATTGCCGGCATCGGCTCGGTCGGTGGCCTGGACTTCCGCCTGCAAGCGCTTGAAGGACAGCCGCCACAAGAGATCGCGCAGGTCGTCGGCGCCCTGCTTGGCGCCTTCAATCATCTGCCGGAGCTCGGCGGGGCCGCCACCACCTTCAGCGCCAATGTCCCGCAGGTCTATGTCGACGTCGACAGAACGCGCGCCGAAGCGCTTGGGGTAAGCGTGTCGGACGTCTATTCCACCATCGGCGCGGCCTTCGGATCGCGCTACGTAAATGATTTTACGCTCAATGGCCGCGTGTTCCAGGTCAATCTGCAGGCCGATGCCGATTTCCGTGCCCATGCGGAAGACATCTTGAACCTGCATGTGCGTAGCCGGAACGGCACCATGGTGCCCTTGAACAATCTGGCGTCGTTGACGACGATCCTGTCGCCATTCGCTATCCAGCGTTACAATCTCTCGGTCGCCGCTCCCATAAACGCCATTACCGCACCTGGAAGCAGCAGCGGCGGCGCCATGGACGCGATGGAGAAGACAGTGGCCCAGCTGTTGCCGAATGGCTATGGCTTCGAGTGGTCAGGCCTGTCGTTTCAAGAGCGCCGCGGCAGTGGCCAGGAGGGGCTGGTCTTTGCGCTGGCGTTCCTCTTTGCCTATCTCTTCCTTGTCGCCCAATACGAGAGCTGGTCGCTTCCGTTGATCGTCATCCTTTCGCTCGGAGCGGCTCTCTTCGGCGCCATAGCGGCATTGAAGGTCTTCGGGTTGCAGAACAGCCTCTACGTGCAGATCGCCATCGTGCTGCTGATCGGGCTGGCGGCGAAGAATGCCATCCTGATCGTGGAATTCGCCAAGGAGCGGCGCGATGAGGGACTAAGCATAATGGAGGCGGCGCGGATCGGGGCCGAGCAGCGCTTCCGGGCCGTCATGATGACCGCGGTTTCCTTCATCCTCGGGATCATTCCTCTTGTCGTGTCGACTGGCGCCGGTGCGGGCGCGCGGCGGGCTGTTGGCGTCACAATTTTCGGGGGCATGGCCGCGGCTACGACTATTGGCCTGTTGATCATCCCCTCCGTCTATTTTGTCGTCCAGAAAGCAACCGAGTATCTGTCGTCCCGGCGTCGGGGAGATCGTACGGAACGCCTCGATACGATCGAACCATCACATTGAGGTTCGTCCTCGCCAAAGGGCGGTCGAAATGGCCCGCGGCAACCATTTATATTCTTGGAATCTCAATTCTTGGCTTTGCGTCCATTTTTTCGCCGAACGGACTCCTTCTCCGAAACGCGACGATGGACTGAAGACCGGATGTAGGTACATTCGGCGCAATATTTGGCGAAGTTGCCCCCAGAGGCCGGTTTCCGGGCGGCCTTCGAATTCAGTGACGCATCGTCTGGAGGCTGCAACCGTGAGTCCAAAGTCCTGCTCATCCTTGCCGTTGGCCGCTTCGCTCGCGGTGTTGTCGCTGTACGCCACCGCAACGAGCAATGCGGAGGCTGCCTCGTTGGCTGCACGCGGCAACGAACCCGGCTGGCAAATCAGCATCTCGGACACCGCGCTCAGCTTTAACGCCTTAGGGGGCGAGACCTTCACAGCTCAGCCGGCTCCGCGTCCCACAAGGCAAGGCGACGCCGACACCTATCTGGCGACGGTAGACGGCCGGCAACTCGCGCTGACCATCGCTGCCAAAATATGCGTCGATACCATGAGCGGAATGCCATACCCCCAAACCGCGACCGTCATCCTTGGCGACCGGAAATTTGAAGGCTGCGCCGGAGAGCCGGGCGACCTCCTTCACGGAGATTGGCTCGTGGACGAGATTCGAGAAGAAACCACGGTCGCGGGTTCGAAACCCACCCTTGCCTTCGAGCCGGACGGACGCATCCATGGGAATGGTTCGTGCAATCGGTTCTTTGGCGGCTTCGCCTTGACCGGAGAAGCGCTGACGATCTCGGAAACCGGCTCGTCCAGGATGATCTGCGATCAACCCCTCATGGATCAAGAGCGCAATCTTCTGGAGGCACTCGGGTCCGTCCGTCGCTTTGAAGCCCCACAGACAGGACGAGTGCAACTGTTGGACAAGGATGGCCAAAGGCTGGTGAGTTTACGAAGATAAGCCGGCGCGGCCAGCAGCATGCAGAACCCCGCAGGACGATTTGTGTTGGTTATCTCGCTGGCGTTGCTGGTGCAAAGCTGCGCCGGTCCAAGAGCCGTGACGGGCCTTGCCTCGCCTGTACAAATTAGCAACGAAATGTCGGCCATTTCCTTCCTGATCGCCACCACGCGCACAAGATCGCCTATCTCCGAACCGCCCTATTCGCGGGATCGTTCCCCGATATTGAGCTTTTCGCAGTTGACTGTCGTCGTGCCGGCCACACACCGGCCGGGCACCGTCGAGACGTCATCGACATCACCCGATCCGAAGCGCCATTTTTCCGCTCGTGATCTTGTCCGCTTCGAGAACAGAGCATCCTTCGCAGGTCGGTTAAACGGTATGCTGGCGAAGCGTCCGCCTTCGGAGCGCGAGGTGTTTATCTTCGTGCACGGCTACAACAACAATTTTGCCGAAGGCCTGTTTCGTAATGCCCAAGTCGTCCACGACTACCGCATCTCCTCGGTTCCGGTTCATTTCTCCTGGGCGTCGGCGGGATCTATCGGCGCCTATCTTTTCGATCGCGATAGCGCTCTCCAGGCGCGGGACGGCTTGGCCGAAACGATCGAAATCGCAGCTCGATCGAACGCTAGCGGTGTTTTCATCGTCGGCCATTCCATGGGCGCGTATGTCGTAATGGAGGCGCTTCGCACCCTTGTATTGCAAGGTAAGGCGGCGGTGACCTCAAGAATCCGCGGCGTCTTGCTTGCCGCGCCCGATATCGATCCAGATGTCTTCAGCAGCCAAGTCAGGGACATACCCCAACTGCCGCACCCCTTCACGATCGTTGTCTCTCGGCGAGATCGCGCCTTGAGCCTGTCGCGGCGCATTGCAGGTGGCCAGCCACGAGTCGGCAGTGGCTTCGATATCCCGCTCCTCCAGAAAAAGGACATTCAGGTTATCGACATTTCCGACGTGGACGGCGGCGGCCACAGCGGCTTTGCAACGTCGGAAACACTGATGAAGCTGTTGAGGTCCGGCCCCCTGCTGCGCCGTCTCATCGTGAACGAAGATATGCCGGTCGAAGACAAAGCCGAAGAGACCCGGCAGATCATCTTCGATAACGCCTCCCTCGTTCTCCATCTGCCGCTCACAATCCTGAAGCGGTCGGCATCCCGGCAATCCGTGTCCCAGCAGCCGGCGTCCGAGATCGGCGCCATGTGATGAAAGCCCCTGCATTTTGAATCAGACGGAATGAACATTTGGAAGCTGAAGTCGCGATAACTCAATCAATCCTGCTGAAGCTTGTGCTTGCGTTGCTGCTCGGCGCGCTGATCGGTGCGGAACGCCAGTACCGGCAACAATATACAGGACTTGTGACGCACGCGCTGGTCGCACTGGGCGCGGCGGCATACTCCTCACTGCCGGGCGCTCTTGGCTCAGGTCTCGATCTTAGAATGGGGGCTCAGGTCGTAACCGGCATTGGCTTCCTTGGCGCCGGCCTGATCATCAGGGACGGTTCCAACATAAGAGGGTTGAGTACGTCCGCGACGATCTGGAGCACTGGCTCTGTCGGGGTCTTCGTAGGCTTTGGCTTTCTGCTGCTGGCCGCGGAAACCGCAATGCTCATTATTATACTCAATTCGCTTCTTCCTAATTTCTCAAGATTCTTTCGAAGGCACTCTCAGGAACAACCTGCCGTCGAATACACGTACACCATAGAGATCGTATGCTCACGGGATAATGTTTATTTGCTCAGATCGATTCTGCTTCAGACCATCAATACAAACCTCCTCCGCCTACGCTCCCTTAACAGCCATCCCATCAATGAGGGCGACGCCATGAGAATAGAAGCAACGTTGTTCAGCAACCGTGATGATGCGCAATCAGTTGAACGCGTCGTCGCTCACCTCGCGCTCGACTCGAATGTTCAGTCGGCTTCCTGGGAGCCGGAAGAAAAGACCGAATAGAGCGAAAGCCAGAAAGACCCTCGACACCACCTCGAAACGTCAAATTTTAAGGAGCTGCTACAATGGAAGGAAACACCAAGGCCTTGTTGGCAAACAAATTGATAGCTATCGGCCTCTTGCTCATAGGCTTTCTCATTTTTGCATCGGGCTATCGCTATGGCTCTCCATCGAGCATCATGGTTGGCTGTCTTCTCTTTGCTATCGGAATCATTCTTCTGATTATAAAGATCGCCCGCAGAAACAAGCCGGACTCGGTTGCTTGACTTATCGAGTTGGACGAAAGCGATCGCGTCCAACTCCAGTCCGGACAAAAGACTTGGAGAGGCCCTCGTTGTTGGAGGCTCCTAACTGGTACGCCCGCCAGTATAATTCCGTGGTCGCGCGCACCCGCGAGTCCGATCCCGACGCGAAATTCCATATCCAGCAGATTGGCGAGCAGCGCCATGCATCGAGCCTTGCAACGATAGACTATGGCGACGCGTTCGTCCTGGATTTGCGGGACAAGGGTGGCATCGCCATGTCCGGGGCGATCAATGACGATGCGTTGACGGCGGTGTTCCTCTGGGGCGAAGGCACGACCTTCAACGGACAACGGAGTGAAGTACCGCAGTTGCGGATCATCGGCCCGGGAACAGAATTCAAGCTGGAGATGCCAGGAAGCTATCGCCTCATGCGGATCGGTCTGCGTGGGTCCGCGCTCGAGTCTCTGCGCACGGCATCAGCCTCCCACCTGGGCCAGAGGACCGCGCTGATGCCAGGGATACATGAGCAACGCCTCACGGCAGGAGCCGAGCTGGAGCTTCAGCAGAGGCTGCTGCGAACCGTCGGGTTCGCGGAAGCTGCAGCACAGCGTGGCTATGACCTAAGTGCCGGCCTGGCCGTTGCGGCGAGCGAAGCGGGCGCCGCGCTCGCGCGGGTGCTTTCCCTCACGGAGCAACCATCCCCCCGCACCTTCGGCTCCAGCGATCGGCGCGATATCGTTGATGCCACCCTGGCCATTCTGGAGGCAAGGCCTCATAGCCCTGTTTCCGTCAGTGCAGTCTGCGAGGTACTGGGCATTGGCGAGCGAATGTTGGAGCGCGCCTTTCAGGAACGTCTGGGAGTCAGCCCTCGAGCTTACGAGCGGGAGCGGCGGCTTCGGGCCGCGCACGGCCTTATCCTGACGCAGGGCGATCGCCTCTCGATCACCGACATCGCCATGAGCTTTGGTTTCTGGCACCTGGGCCGTTTCGCTGGAGCCTATACGTCAATCTTCGGATGCTCCCCCAGTGAGGCGCGTCGGCGCTTCTGGAGACACGCAGCACCAGACTGATGGGATGCTCAAACCTGCCGATCCGAGGCTGGTTAACGCGGTGCCCCAGGCATTTTGATCAGGATGGAAGACGATGAAGCCGTCGGCTCCTGTGGACGGAGGCAGTCGGCAGAAATGCCGGATCCCCCGCGGTCGGCGAATCCTAAAGCCAACGACACACCTACGCGTAGGGCCTCATCACAGCTATGTGCAGCCCGCATTCGGCCTAGTTGCCTATTGAACCACCCCAATCCGAGAGCTTTCGGGCACTCCGTCGGAAAGTGGATAGAAATTGGTTGGCCGTCAGGAGATTCTGATGGCGCGACCTCAGTGGGGCCGCGACAAACCTTCCGACCGGTTGGTCGCAAGCAAGAGAAACGCAAGGTCACTCCACATGGCGCGCTCGGCGCCGATGAGAATGGCCATAGTCGCAAGGGTAAATACGATGCGAAAACGCTGTCCCAGCTTCCACGAGAAATAAACGCATTGTCTACGTTTGGGATTCCTAGCCCACTCTAGGGGAGCATCTCCGGCTTAAGATTGCCTCAAAATCAATCTCATCCGCGGCGGCAGGTTGAGGGTGTGTTTTATTGTCGGTTTCCTTGCGGGAAACGGCCTGCCGACCTCTTGAGCTGCCTATACTTCGGCGTCTCATGTACGACAGGAGTTTGTTATGGACGCGAGAGTAACCGCTGCCGGCATTCCCACCGACCCTTTTGCGGATGAGCCTCTAAGATGCGCCATCGACGTAAATAGCTTGTCGGCACCCCCAGCCGAACAGTTTGATTTCTATCGATCATGGTTTGCCGGGGTTGCCGAAATACAGCTTCTTCGGGCCGAGCACGCCGTGTTCCCGGCTCGTCATCAGGTATGGCAGTTGGGCGATCTGGCGTTGAGTTCCATCTA